>NZ_JBFBCB010000025.1:0-110336 GCF_040682975.1 Streptomyces sp. NPDC051051 | reverse complement strand
ACCGGCCTGCCGTCGCGCAGGGCGCACACCCGCACCGAGTCCGTCCCGAGGTCCACGCTGACCAGCCGGCGTCCGCTCGGGTCGGCCTGGACCTGCCACAAGCGTTGACATGCCCGGACCCTGATTGGAGACCGCATGTTCCTGCACAGCCGCAAGCCCCAGCTCCCGACCCCCGAGCAGGCTCTGCCCGGCCGTACCGAGCCGGCCTTCTCCGTCCCCGACCGCCACACCGTCCTCGGCACCCCGCTGCTCGACCCCCACCCCGAGGGTCTGGAGACCGCCGACTTCGGCCTGGGCTGTTTCTGGGGCGCGGAGCGCAAGTTCTGGCAGCTCCCGTCGGGTGTGTGGACGACGCTGGTCGGCTACCAGGGCGGCCACACCGAGAACCCCACGTACGAGGAGGTCTGCTCGGGCCTGACCGGCCACACCGAGGTGGTCCGCGTGGTCTTCGACCCGGACGTCATCTCCTACGAGACCCTCCTGAAGACGTTCTGGGAGTCCCACGACCCCACCCAGGGCTTCCGCCAGGGCAACGACGTCGGGACCCAGTACCGCTCCGCGATCTACACCCACACCCCCGCCCAGTCCGCCGCGGCCGAGGCCTCCCGCGATGCCTACCAGCAGGTCCTCACAGCGGCGGGCCACCCCACGATCACCACGGAGATCCTCCCGGCGCGGGACCGGACGTTCTACCCGGCGGAGAGCTACCACCAGCAGTACCTCTCCGACGCCAAGAACCCGAACGGCTACTGCGGCCTCGGCGGCACCGGGCTGTCGTGCCCGATCGGTCTCGCCGAGGTCGAGGGCTGAGTCCTTGAATCGGTGGCCGCCCGGACCGGGCGGCCACACGCTGTACGGCAGGGAAGAACCGCGACGCCGGATCCGCGCCGTCCACACGGAGTCCACGGTCACCGTCTGCCAGGCGTACCCGCCGGAGATCGGCGTACCCGCCGCCCGCGACGGCCGCTTCCCCGCCGCGTGGAAGCGGGACCGGATGACCTGGGTCATCAAGCCGCGTTCACAGATTGCAAGGGCACGGGCTCGAGTGCTGGGTTGCGTCAACTCCGTTGGGTGGGCCCGCCGAAGCGTGGATCATGGAGCCGTGACGAAGTGGACGAAGAAGGCGGCTCCGGCCGAACAGTCGGAGCATGAGCCCGAGCTCTCGGCGTACCAGCAGGCGATGCGGAACCGGCTTCTCGCGGCCCCCGTGGTGCCCGCTCCTGAACCCTGGCGGCCCGTCTTCGAGTACACATACGGCGTCGCTGTCGGCGGACTGCTCGGGATCGGTTTCGCGACGCATCCCGACAGCGGCCACGATCTGGTGATGGTCGTCTCCTCCGGCGGTCACGGTCTCTTCGACGCCGTCACCGGGGAGAAGATCGCCAGGGACCGCGATCCCGACCCCGAGGACAGCACCCCCGACGCGGTTGCAGACCTGTCGTGCCCAGGGCTGGGACCAATTGCCGGGAGCCGCGTGCGCATTGCGGGGCTCTTCGGCGGAGGGCTGCACACCACCACCGGGGACGGCTGGACTCTGGAGGTCGTCACGCCGGCCTGGCCGAACGACCGTGTCCTACTGTCCAGCGACGGCGGGCTGCCCCACGCCGGTCCGCACGGAGAGCAGTGGTGGCACATCTTCCACTCGAACTACTCCACATTCCGCACAGCGGGCTTCTCGCCCTCCGGACAGACCATCGCCGTGGCGACGAGCAGCGACCTTTCCTTGTGGACACGTAGGCCGGACGACACCCTCTTCGGTAGCACCGGAGCCTGACCGAGCCGGCCTGCGCATCAAGTCGTGGGACCCCTCCGGCAATACGCTCTGCAATCTGTCGGCATACGTGTCTTGCGGGCAGCGATGGGACGAAGCGAGATCACACGTCGAACTGGTTCCACTCGACCGCGGCATTGGCCAGCGGGGCGAGAGCGCTGCGGTGGGTGGCGCCGGCCCAGACGCTGAAGCTGTCATCGTCTGCTGACCCCGAGACGTGCAGGACGAGCCCCGGGGCCACATAGAACTGGGTGGGGTACCAGGGGCAGAAGGGACGCAGGGGCACGCGGTGCAATCCTTTGGTGAGCAGCCGGACCTGTTGCCCCGTCGGTTCGTAGGGGAGCGCCAGATAGTCGGCGCCCATTGCGGCTTCGAAGAGGGCGAACTGGAGGAGGAAGCCGCTGAGCGGCTCCTGCTCGGCGATCGGAGGTTCGTCGTACCCCCGGAACCAGACGGTCGGATCGGCTTCTGGGCCGTCCGGTGTCTGCGGCAGTGACCAGACGAACCCTCCCTGGTTCTCCTCGCCGAAGACGATCATCTCATTCGGATCCACCCGGAGCTTGGATGCGGGGATGATCCGGTTCTGCACTCCGAGGGAAGCCGGGTGGCGCCGAGCCAGGTCGTAGAAGTGCCTCAGTCCCTCCGGCAGATCGAGTGTGGGTGCCTGTACCGATGGTTGTTCGGGAGCCTCAGACACCACGGGATGCCAGCCGGTGATGAACTGTTCGAGCGCGGTCGCTCTGTCGCCGTTCACGTTGCTCAGCCACTCCAGGCCCGGGAGAGCCGGCGGAGGGAGGGGAGGGCGCACAAGGTCCAGGCCGAGCCTGCTCAAGGGGGTGTCAAGCCGGAAGGCGCAGTCGGTGAGAACGTGCTCGGTATGACCCGGGCACAGTTTCGTTCCCGCCCGGGCCACGCTGCCGGTGCCGAGGTACACGAGGCCTTCCCGTACCCGGGCAGTCAGATGGACAGGCAGCCTCATGTCGGCTGTACCCCGCTCCCAAAGCTGATCCACAAGCCTTTGCCCGACCGGCGTCGGTGCCGGCCCGAGGAGACGGACCTCCTCGGCGTTCCACACGCTGCTCCTGTCGAGCGCGTCCCCCGCTTCCACGATGATCACTGTCCCGACGTCGCCGATGACGGCGGTGGCGCTGCCGAAGGTGTAGTCGTCCCGGGTCGCCGCGTCACCGGCGAGCCCAAACGCCTGCATGTCGTTCAGAAGTGACATGAGAGGTATCGCGGAAGAGTGATCAACCATGCGCACATCTTCCAGGACGGTCGGATGGCTCCTTCCGCTGCGTGTGCGGTTGGCTGCCCGCAGCTCGGTGAGGTTTGTCAGTGCGGCTTGACCTGGATCAAGCCATCGTTCCTGTGGATGATGTACCGCTGCGGCTGGGGCGCCGAGGCCGGGCAGGAGAAGGTCCTCGCCGTCGAGATCACCCGCGACGGCTTCGACTGGGCGCTGCGGCACGCCTGTCTGTCGAGCCATGTGCACGGAGTGCACGCCGATCGTGCCACCTGGCAGCTTCAGCTGAAGCGCGCGCCCGCTCGCGTGCAGTGGGATCCCGAGCGGGACCTGCACCTGCGGCCCCTGCCGTACCGGTCGCTGCAACTCGGCCTCGCAGGGGAGGCCGCACGGCGCTACGCGGACGCGTGACGGTCGCCGTCCGCGACGTGACCCCGCTCGCCCACGAGATCCACGCACTCGTCAGCGGTGGCGACCCGGACTCTGCGGCCCGACTCCTCCCGCCCGAACGCCCCTGCCCTGCCCCGGACGAACTCCTGGCCGGTCTGTGCGGGTGACGTGCCCGCACCGTCGGGCCGAGCCGCCCCGGTTGCCGCAGCACAGTCGAAGTGTCGGCGTCAGCGTGAGTGGGACGGAGCGGTCAGGGCCGCCCGCGCCCGCGTACCCCCGACGGGGCGGAAGTCGGGGTTCGTCACGCAGCCGAGGTTCTGGTAGATGCTGGCGTTCGTCTGGGGGTCGAGGCCGGCCCAGTGGTACTGGCACGCCCCTTCGATGAACCTGCCCTGTACCCCGCCCGGGAAGTCGATCTCCTTGTTCCACAGGTACGGCGACTGGATGCCGGTCATCCGGGCGGTGGCGTTCACGTCGATCCCGCCGGGGGCCTGGATGGCGTACACCCAGCCGTCCTTCCCACCCCCGGTGGCGAATCCCTGCGCCACCCACCGGTCACAACTGGTGCTCACGTGCGCACTGTTCTGGCCGCCGCCCCCGGTGATCCACTTCGACAGCGGCGTGAGGTCCGTACCCAGCGGGGTGAAACCGCTCCGGAAGATCACCTGCGGGTCCGGCCGGGTGTCTCCCCGCCACAGTGTGTTGTCGTCGTGCCGCCAGTACCAGCCCTCGCGCACCGCGGCGAGGTCCACCTGAGGCTTGATCGTGCGGTCCGTCGTGGTCTGCGCCCACTCCGACGGCCGGTACCCGCCGGTCGGGCCGCAGGGCCCGGTGTCGCGGATCTGCTCGGGGGTCCCCGGGAACGGGTCCGCCGATGCGGCGGCCGAGGGAACGAAGGACAACGAGGTGACAACAAGCGCAGTGGCGGAAGCGATCCGCAGCGCGGTCTTCTTGAACATGGTCGGGCCAATCCCTCACTCGGCGACACGGCTCGTGCTTCCTATCGGGTAATGCCGGGAGGCGAGGCCCGACGTTCGCAGGGGGGTCACCCGTCGGCACCACGCGTTTCACTCACCCGGCGCACGCTCCCCGCGACGGCGGCGCGCATGCCGTCCTCACCACGTCCGCCGAACCGGACCGCCTGCGCGCCCGCCACCCCGACCGGCTCTCCATCCGCCCCCGGCGGCTGCTGAACCCGTGACCCGCACCCGGCAGGGGGCTCAAAGAAATGCGGCGGCACACGGCCGCTCGTTCGTGAGTTACTGCGCAGGCAGTCGGTTCGACCACGGCTGCGTCCGCATCCATCCACGTCGTCCGTACCGACCCAGGGGAGATCCGCATGAATGGCAGCAGTGACGTGTTCCTGATCGGTGGGGGGCGGGACGAGTCGGCCGCCGGCGCCGTCTACGGCCCCTTCCTGCGCGCCGCCTCCGCGGCCGCGCCCCGGGTGCTGTGCGTCCTCGTCGACGAGGGCGACGGCGCCGACCTGTTCGCCCGCTACGACACCCTGCTGCGCAAGGCCGGCGACTGCGCCCCGGTGCCACTGCTGCTGCCGCTCGGGGAGCCGTTCGAGCCGGGGGCGCTGGCGGCGGACGTGGACGCACTGCTGGTGTGCGGCGGGCTGACACCGGCCTACCAGGAGGCGTTCGCCGGCAGCCGCGACGCGCTGCCCGCGCTGCTCGCCGAGCGGGGTGTGCCGTACGCCGGCTACTCCGCGGGAGCCGCGATCGCGGCGCGGGACGCGGTGGTCGGGGGCTGGCTGGCGGACGGGGTGGCGGTGTGTCCGCCGGACACCGCGGAGGACCTGGAGGAGATCGAGGTGCGGCCCGGACTGGGGCTGGTGCCGTTCGGGGTGGACGTGCACGCGGCGCAGTGGGGGACGCTGGCGCGGCTGGCCGCGGTCGTGGCGGGCGGGCGGCTCGCGCACGGGGTCGCCGTCGACGAGAACACCGTGGTGCGGGTGGCGGGCGGACGGGCGCGGGTCGCGGGACTCGGCCGCGCCCACTCCGTACGGCCCGCGCCGGCCGGCGGCGCGCTCGTGCGGTCGTACGGCGCCGGTGAGTCCTTCTCCGCGGGCTGAGGCCGGCCGGGCCCTCCCGGTCGGGCCCTGCCCGCCGGCGGCCCGTGTCCCGGTCCGGCCGTGCTCGCCTGCCCGTACCCCGCCGTGGTCGTCGCCGGGCGGGTGGACGACGTACGACGAGGGTCCCCGACGCCGCGTGCGGCCGGGGACCCGTCGAAGGTGACGTGGGACGTCAGATGGTCGCCGTGTCGATCACGAAGCGGTAGCGGACGTCGCTGGCCAGCACCCGCTCGTACGCCTCGTTGATCTCGGAGGCGCTGATCAGCTCGATCTCGGCGCCGAAGCCGTGCTCGGCGCAGAAGTCCAGCATCTCCTGGGTCTCCTGGATGCCGCCGATCCCGGAGCCGGCGAGGGTCTTGCGGCCGCCGATCACCGAGAACAGGTTGAGCGCGACGGGCTCCTCGGGGGCGCCGACGTTGACGAAGGCGCCGTCCGTGCGCAGCAGGGCCAGGTAGGCGTCCAGGTCGAGCGGGGCGGAGACGGTGGACAGGATCAGGTCGAAGGTGCCGGCCAGCTCCTCGAAGGTCTCCGGGTCGCTGGTGGCGTAGTAGTGGTCGGCGCCCAGCTTCAGGCCGTCGTCCTTCTTGCGCAGCGACTGGGAGAGCACCGTCACCTCGGCGCCGAGGGCGTGTGCGATCTTGACGCCCATGTGGCCGAGGCCGCCCATGCCGAGGACGGCGACCTTCTTGCCGGGGCCGGCGTTCCAGTGCTTCAGCGGGGAGTAGGTGGTGATGCCGGCGCAGAGCAGCGGGGCGGCCACGTCGAGGGCGAGGCCGTCGGGGATGCGGACGACGAAGTTCTCGTCGACGACGATCTTCTCCGAGTAGCCGCCGTAGGTGGGCTCGCCGTCCTTGCCGACGGCGTTGTACGTGCCGACGCTGCCGCCGGTGCAGTACTGCTCCAGGCCGGCCTTGCAGTTGTCGCACTCACGGCAGGAGTCGACGAGGCAGCCGACGCCCACGCGGTCGCCGACGGCGAACCTGGTCACACCGGGGCCGACCTCGGAGACGACGCCCGCGATCTCGTGGCCGGGCACCATCGGGAAGATGGCCTCGCCCCAGCCCTCGCGGGCCTGGTGGATGTCGGAGTGGCAGATGCCGGCGAACTTGATGTCGATCAGGACGTCGAACTCGCGGACCTCCCGTCGCTCGATCGTCGTGCGCTCCAGCGGAGCCTTGGCGGAGGGTGCGGCGTACGCGGCAACAGTGGTCATGCCGGGGTTCTCCTAGCAGTCGTACGCCCGGTCGGCCTTCGGACCGGGCATGGCGTCCAGCCTGCCCCGTATCGCGGCGTCCACCCAGGCCTCACCTGTGCCTACGTCCGCCGTGCCTACCACTGGCGGGGTCAGGTTCGCCTGCGTACGACCGTGAATACTGGACGCATGGACGAACAGGCCGATGCCGTACCGCAGCCCGGCGGGCGTCTGGACCGGCGTGCCGAACTCAGCGAGTTCCTGCGCACCCGGCGCGCCCGGCTGAAGCCGGGGGACGTGGGGCTGCCCGACTTCGGGCGGCACCGCCGGGTGCCGGGGCTGCGGCGCGAGGAGCTGGCGCAGCTGGCCGGGGTGTCGGTGGCGTACTACACGCGCCTGGAGCAGGGCAACGGGCGGAACGTGTCCGCGGAGGTGCTGGATTCGATCGCCCGCGCGTTGCGGCTGACCGATGCCGAGCATGCGCACCTGACCCATCTCGCCAAGCCGAAGCGGCACAAGAAGAAGCCGGCGGCGCGGGGCCGGCAGGTGCGGCCGGCGCTGCGGGAGCTGCTGGACCAGATGGACGGGGTGCCCGCGTACGTGATCGGGCGGCGGTCGGAGATCCTCGCCTGGAACCGGATGGCGGCGGCCGTGTTCGGGGACTGGGGCGAGCTGCCGGTCGCCGAGCGGAACTGGGCGCGGCTGGTGTTCCTGCGGCCCGACTACCGCGATCTGTTCGTGGACTGGGAGCAGAAGGCGATCGACATCGTGTGCGCGCTGCGGATGGACGCCGGCTGCCATCCGGACGACCCGCGGCTGTCGGCCCTGGTGGGTGAGCTGTCGGTGAAGAGCGACGACTTCCGGCGGCTGTGGGCGACCCACGACGTCAAGGACAAGGCCTACGGCGTGAAGCTGCTGCACCATCCCCTGGTGGGTGAGCTGTCCCTGAACTTCGAGGGGTTCCGGCTGCTCGGGGAGAGTGAGCAGACGATGGTGACGTATCACGCGGAGCCGGGGTCGCCCTCGGCGGAGGCGCTGCGGCTGCTGGCGAGCTGGGGGACGGACGCGAGCCGGGTGGGGGCGGGCTCCCCGTCGTCGGTGTGACGACGCCCGTGATCGGTGTGACGACGCCCGTGCCTTCCTGAGCCGGCGCGGACGGCCCGCCGGAAGCCGGTGTTCCGGGGGCCGTTCGCCCGGCGCGTCGTGTCGCGGGGGCGCCGTACCGCGTCAGGAGACGGCGTTCTCCTTGACGGTGATCCTCCCCTTGCGGATGGTGGCCACGCGCGGGGCCCTCTTCGCGATGGTGGAGTCGTGGGTGACCATGATGAAGGTCAGGCCGTGCTCCTTCCACATGGTGTGCAGTACGTCCATGATCTCGTCGCGCATGCCCTCGTCGAGGTTGCCGGTGGGCTCGTCGGCGAGCAGTACCTTGGGCTGCTTCACCAGCGCGCGGGCGATGGCGACGCGCTGCTGCTGGCCGCCGGACATCTCGCCGGGGAGGTGTCCGAGCCGCTCGCCGAGGCCGACGGACCGCAGGGCCTCGGCGGCCCGTTCGCGCCGCTCCCCGCCCTTCACGCCGAGCGGGACGAGGGCGGTCTCGACGTTCTCCTGCGCGGTGAGCGTCGGGATGAGGTTGAAGGCCTGGAAGACGAAGCCGATGTTCTCGCTGCGCACCTTCGTCAGTCTGGCCTCGGACAGTGCGGCCAGGTCGGTGCCGTCGAGGACGACCTCGCCCGCGCTGGGCCGGTCGAGGCCGCCGAGCATCTGCAGGAGGGTGGACTTGCCGCCTCCGGTGGGGCCCTGGATGACGAGCCGGTCGCCGTCCGGGATGGTCAGGTCGACCCCGTCGAGGGCGTGGACGGTGTCCTTGCCGCGGGTGTAGCGCTTGGTGACGCCTCTGAGTTCGTACATGGGGGCAACAACTCCTGGGATGGGTGGGGTGGGTTGGCTACTCGACGCGTCGCAGCGCGTCGGCCGGCCGCAGCCGGGACGCCCGCCAGCCACCGAACGCCCCCGCGATCAGACCGCCGGCGACGGCGAGTCCGACCGCGACGGCCACCGTCGTGACGCTCACCGGCGCCGTCAGCGCCACGTCGAGGGTGCGGGCCGCGGCCTGCCGGCCCGGACCGCCGAAGCCGCCGCCACCGGGACCGCCCTGGCCGCCGCCGACGGAGCCGCCCGTCTCGGCCTGGAGGGTGGGGCTGACGGCGGTCACGACGTAGGCGCCGCCGAGGCCCAGCGCGATGCCCAGCGCGCCGCCGAGGAGGCCGTTGACCATGGCCTCGCCGACGACCTGCCGGGTGACCCGGCCGGACTTCCAGCCGAGCGCCTTGAGCGTGCCGAACTCGCGCACGCGCCGGGACACCGCGGAAGAGGTGAGGAGTCCGGCGACCAGGAACGCGGCGAGGAGGACCGCGATGGACAGCCACTTGCCGACGCTGGTGGCGAGCGAGGAGGCCGTGGAGAGGGAGCCGGAGACGGTGTCGGCGAGGTCCGCGGAGGTCGTCACCGTCGTGCCCGAGACGTTCTTCTGGATCGCGGACTTGACGCTGTCGATCTTCTGCGAATCGGTCGCCTGGACGTAGATCGTGGTGACCTTGTCCTTGGATTCGCTGAGCGTCTGAGCCTGCGTCAGCGGGATGTAGACGTTGGCGGCGGACTCCCCGCTGTCGGCGGTGGCGATGCCGATGACGCTGAACTCGACGCTCTTGATGGTGACCGTCGAACCGGCCTTGAGCTTCTTCTCCTTGGCGTAGGCCGAGTCCACGACGGCGACCTTCGCGTTCGCCTCGGTGGTCTTGAAGGTACGGCCGCTGGTGATCTCGGAGGAGGTCAGCGGGCCGAGCGCGGGCTCGGTGACGTCGGTTCCGTAGACGGAGTAGTTGTCGACGTCGAAGTCGGCGCCGCCGCCCTGGACCTCGCCCTGCGGCTGGCCGTTGCCGCCGCCGGGTCCGCCCGGCCCGGCACCCTCGCCCTGCTGGAACTGGCCGCGGGTGAACTGGCCGTTGACCTTGATGACCGTCAGGCTCAGTCCGCCGACGGCGTCGGAGACGCCGCTCTGCTTGCCGACCTCGGTGACGGTGGCGGCCGACAGGGTCTGGAAGCCCTGGACCATGACGCGGTCGCTGCTCTGCTCGGTGTCGGAGTCGCCGTCCTGCGCGTCGAACCGGAACCGCGGACGTTCGGAGGTGTTGGCGGTGGGCTCGGCCGCCTTGGTGACCGTCATGTCCGTGCCCAGGCCGTAGAGGGACTGGAGGACCTTGTCCTGGGCCTTCCCCATGCCGGCGGACACGGAGGTGACGACGATGACCAGCGCGATGCCCAGGGCCAGTCCGGAGGCGACGACGAGGGCCGCTTTTCTGCGGCGGCGCAGTTCGCGCCTCAGGTAGGTGAAGAACATGGCCGCAAGCTAGGTACGGACCGTGATGAAGGCGTAAGGCTGACATAAGAGAAGCATGAGAAGGCTGTGCCCGGCCCCGGAAACACCGGTGCCGCCCCTGGGGGCGGCACCGGTGGACTGTGGGCGGGATGTGCGTCAGGCGGCCGAACCGGCCTTCCACTGCGCCCAGTCCATGTTCCAGCCGTTGAGGCCGTTGTCCGGCGAGACGGTCTTGTCGCCGGTGTTCTGGACGACGATCACGTCACCGACGATCGAGCTGTTGAAGAACCAGGCGCCCGGGGTGTTCGGGTCGTCGGCGCCCTTGGTGTCGGACAGGCCGACGCAGCCGTGGCTGGTGTTCACCGAGCCGAAGATGGACTTCGCGCCCCAGTAGTTGCCGTGCACGAAGGTGCCGGAGTTGGTCAGGCGCATGGCGTGCGGCACGTCCTTGATGTCGTACTCGCCCTTGCCGTCGTCGTCGGTGAAGCCGACCGTCGCGCCGTTCATCCGGGTCTCCTTGAACTTCTCGGAGATCACCATCTGGCCCTCGTACGTCTTGTTGTCGGGCGAGCCGGCCGAGATCGGGATGGTCCGCACGGTCTTGCCGTCCTGCGTGACCTTCATCTGCTTGGTCTTCGCGTCGACGTACGTGACCTGGTTGCGGCCGATCTTGAAGGTGACGGTCTTCTGCTGGACGCCGAAGACCCCGTCGGCACCCTCGACCCCGTCGAGCGCGAGCTTCAGCGTGACGGTGGAGTTCTCCTGCCAGTAGTCCTCGGGCCGGCAGTCCATGCGGGTGGTGCTGAACCAGTGGCAGGCGACTTCCTGACCGCTGGTGGTGTTGACCGTGATGCCCTTCTGGACGGCGGCCTTGTTGGTGATCTCCTTGTTGAAGTTGATGGAGACCGGCATGCCCACGCCGACGGTCGAGCCGTCCTCCGGCGTGAAGTTGCCTATGAAGCTGTTGTCGGGGGAGACCGTGGTGAAGGAGGAGTTCTCGTGGGCCTCCAGGCCCTTGGAGTCCTTCGCGGTCGCCGCCAGCTTGTAGGTGGTCGAGCGCTCCAGCTGCCCGCTGGGCTTCCAGCTGGTCTTGTCGGCGGACAGCTCGCCCGCGACCGTGCTGCCGTCGGCCGCGGTCATCGTCACCTCGGTGAGCGTGCCCTTGCTCACGGTGACGGTCGCGGAGTTGTTGATGGAGGCGTTGTTCGAGCCGTCCGCAGGTGTGATCTTGATCTGGGCCTCGGAGGACTTCTGGGCCGCCGCCTCGTCGGCCTGGGCCTGTGAGGATCCGCCTCCGCCGTCGGCCGCGTCACTGTCGCCGCTCGAGCACGCAGAGAGCACCAGAACACCACCGAGCAGTGCGGACGCGGTCATGAGACCCCTGCGCCGCCTACCGTCCGTCATCACACGCTTCTCCATCGTCGCCGATTCCCGGTAACCCCCGGGAGTCCCCGTCAAGACCTTCAACGCTACGACCGGTTCGTCCCGTTCCACATATGCCTGATGTGTGGGCCACACCACGTCCGCGGGCGCTCGGTCCCCCCGGGGCCCCTGGTTGCGGGTGTCGGTCAGTGCGTCCCCTGAGACGACGAAACCCCGGGCGGCGGTTGCCCCCCGGGGTCACGAATTCCCCGAGACGCTCAGCCGATGCCGCCCGCGCGGCCGTCCTCCCCGGCGTCCGCCGCGCCGTCGTGGTCGTCATCATCCTCGTCGAGGTCCCAGTCCGGCGCATCGGGGTCGTACTCGACGGGCTCGGTGGACCAGGAGGCCTGCTGGAGTTCGACGCCGGGGATCTCACCGACCAGGTCGAACGGGTCCACGAGGCAGGCGAGGGCCTCGGCCGTGTCTTCCGTCACAGCACTCTCGGCCTGCGCGCGCTCACTCTCCGGAACCTCCGGGTCCGCGGCCTCCTCCGCGAGTCGTCGCAGCGCGGCCGCGGTCAGGGCGCCCTCGTCGTCGATCTCCAGGACGAGTTCAAGACGAAGGCGGACAAAATGGGATGTCTTTTCGGTAGTCACCCCCGGAGCGTACGGCTAACGGCGCCCGCGGCTTTCCCGCGACCCACGCCGTTCATTAGCATCGGGGCACACGGCCAATTCGCCAGCGCCACAAGGGGATCGATATTCCGTGTCATCCGCTCGCCGTCCGTTGCTGACCGCCACCGCCGCGGGAACCCTGCTGGGTGCCCTGTGGTTCGTCCCGAACGCCCAGGCGACCCAGGACGAGCCCACCAGAACGGCCGTGACGACGCAGGTCACCACCCAGGCGCGGGCCGCGTCCACGGACATCACCGGCACCGCTCTCACCGACACCGCTCTCACCGGCGACCTCTCCGACGGCGCCCGCCTCGCCGACACCGGAAGCTTCGACACCACCCCGTACATCGCGGGCGGGACGACCCTGCTCGCCCTCGGCGCCGGTTTCGTGGTCTATTCCGTGCGCCGGGAACGTCTGGGTTTCTGAATTGATTTGACGCTTACTTGACCCGACCTTCATAGTCCGCTCATGAAGAGATCATCGGGGGCGCGGCTGTGCGCCACGGCCGCTGTCGGCGCACTGTCGCTCGTCCTCATCACGGGCTGCTCGGACGAGGGGTCGAAGAAGGACTCCAAGGGAGCCTCGAAGGGTTCCGGTTCCTCGGCCCCGGCCGCGAAGGCGCTGACCGCGGCCGAGCTGGAGAAGCTGTTGCTCGCCCAGGGCGAGGTCAAGGGCTACAAGGTCGACGCGGGCGACGCCAGTCTGCCGAAGTCCAAGAGCGCGGTGAAGGTCGACAAGGCCGCGTGCGAGCCGCTCGTCTACGCCATTTCCGCCCTCCCGCCGGGTGACACGGATGTGAGCGCGCGGAACACCGTCACGGAGGACAAGTCGGCCCAGGCGAGCACCAAGTCGCCGGAGGACATCAGCGAGTCGGACATCGAGGACGCCTTCAACGTCACCACCACGCTCGTCGGTCTCTCGTCCTACGAGGGCGACGGGGCCGAGAAGGCCATGAAGGCCGTCACCGACAGCGTCACGGCCTGCTCCGGCGGGTTCAGCATGACGGCCGACAGCGAGACCCAGAAGGCCACCAAGGTCACCTCGGCCAAGGCCTCGGGGCTCGGCGAGGAGTCCGCGGCCTTCACCGTGGTCGCCGACATGGACGGCGAGGGTACGGCCAACTTCCAGGTCGAGGTGGTGCGCAGCGGCAGCACGGTCGCCACGTTCTACGGCATCAACCTCGGCGCGCTGGCCAAGGGCGGGGATTCCGAGGTCCCGGCCGCCGTCTCCCAGGCGCAGGTCGCCAAGCTCAAGTAGGCGCACCGGGCCCTGCCGCAGGTGCGCACGCGCCTGCGGCAGGGCCCTCTCGTGCCGTCTAGCGGAGCGGCCCCGTCACCGTCTCCACGGCCGCGACCAGCCGTCCGTCGCGCACGACGGCGTCGGCCGCGGCGAGGTCGGGGGCGAGGAAGCGGTCCGGTCCCGGGCCCTGGACTCCCGCCCCGCGTACGGCGGCGAGGACCGCGCGGGTCGCGGGCGCCGGCGTCAGCCCCTCGCGCAGCTCGACGGCGCGGGTGGCGGCGTACAGCTCGACGGCGAGGACGCGCGTGAGGTTGTCGACGGCGGTGCGCAGCTTGCGGGCCGCCGACCAGCCCATGGAGACGTGGTCCTCCTGCATCGCGGAGGACGGGATGGAGTCGGCGGAGGCGGGCACGGCCAGCCGCTTCAACTCGCCGACCAGCGCGGCCTGCGTGTACTGGGCGATCATCAGGCCCGAGTCGACACCGGCGTCGTCGGCGAGGAAGGGCGGCAGGCCGTGGCTGCGGTTCTTGTCCAGCAGCCGGTCGGTGCGGCGCTCGGCGATCGACGCGAGGTCGGCGGCGGCGATGGCGAGGAAGTCGAGGACGTAGGCCACCGGGGCGCCGTGGAAGTTGCCGTTGGACTCCACGCGGCCGTCGGCCAGGACGACCGGGTTGTCGACGGCGGAGGCCAACTCCCGTTCGGCGACGAGGCGGGCGTGGGCCATGGTGTCCCGTCCGGCTCCGGCGACCTGCGGGGCGCAGCGCACGGAGTAGGCGTCCTGGACGCGGGGCGCGTCGTCCTGGTGGTGCCCGGTCAGCTCCGAACCGGCCAGCACGGCCAGCATGTTGGCGGCGGAGTCGCCCTGACCGGGGTGCGGGCGGATGGCGTGCAGCTCGGGCGCGAGGACCCGGTCGGTGCCGAGGAGTGCCTCCAGCGTCAAGGCGGCCGTGACGTCGGCGGACTTGTAGAGGCGGTCCAGGTCGGCGAGGGCCATGATCAGCATGCCGAGCATGCCGTCGGTGCCGTTGAGGAGGGCCAGGCCCTCCTTCTCGCGCAGTTCGACGGGGGCGATGCCGTGCTCGGCGAGCAGTTCGCCGGCGGGCCGTACGGTCCCGTCCGGGCCCTCGGCGTCCCCCTCGCCCATGAGGGTGAGGGCGCAGTGGGAGAGCGGGGCGAGGTCGCCCGAGCAGCCGAGGGAGCCGTACTCGTGGACGACCGGGGTGATGCCGGCGTTGAGGAGGTCGGCCATGGTCTGCGCGACCTCGGGCCGTACGCCGGTGTGTCCGGAGCAGACGGTCTTCAGGCGCAGGAACATCAGGGCGCGGACGACCTCCCGCTCGACGCGCGGTCCCATGCCGGCGGCGTGCGAGCGGACGATGTTGCGCTGGAGACGGCCGCGGAGTTCCGGGCTGATGTGCCGGGTGGCGAGGGCGCCGAACCCGGTGGAGACGCCGTAGACGGGCTCGGGCTTGGCCGCCAGCGCCTCGACGATCCCGCGTGCCGCGGCGAGGGCCGCCACCGCCTGCTCGGAAAGCTCGACCCGGGCGCCGTCGCGCGCCACGGCGAGCACGTCGGACGCGGTCACGCCGGACGTCCCCACCACCACAGTGTGCATATCCATATTCAGGAGCGTACGCAGTGAAGATGAAGATGTCACCAGTGGGGGCGGGCTTCGCCCCTTACCGGTGCGTCACAGCCGCTCGGCGACGTGCCGCAGCCGTTCACCGCTGCGTCGCGGCCGCTCAGTGCCGCCCGCGGAAACGCCGCCGCTCCCCGGCCGGGCCGTGCGGCGGCTCGTCGGCGAGGCGGACCACCGGGTCGTCGGGCCCCTGCCGCCCCGCGACGACCGGCCGGGCGGCCCGGACGGCCTTGGCACGGTACTGGGCCGCGTCCGCGAGCCGGAAGAGACGGCGGGCCGACCGTACCGGCCCGATCGGGTCCCCGGTGGAGGCGACCCCGCAGGCCACGCCCTCGCCCAGCTCCAACTCGGCAGCCCGGCGGCACAGTTCGTCGGCGACCTTCACCACGTCGTCGGCGGCCGGGCCGACGGCGAGCAGGCAGAACTCGTCCCCGCCGAGCCGGGCGGCCAGCCCGCCGGGCAGCATCGCCCCGCACAGCGACAGCACGGACCCGAACCGTTCCAGGAGCCGGTCGCCGACGGCGTGCCCGCAGGTGTCGTTCACCCGCTTGAGCCCGTTGAGATCGCACACGACGAGACTGACCACGTCCCCGTGCGTCCGGTGCCGCTCCACCGCCTCCTCCAGGCGTACGTCGACGGCGCGGCGGTTGGCCAGGCCGGTCAGGGCGTCCGTGAAGGCGAGCCGGCGGGCCTCCTCCAGCCGCTCGGTCTGCGCGAGCCCGGCCGCGACCACGGCCGCCAGGACGGTCGCGAAGTCGGCGTCGCCGCGGTCGAAGACGGGGGTGCCGGAGGAGCGGGCCACGTACAGCTCGCCCCACGCCCTGCCGTGCAGCACGATCGGCGCGACCACGCAGGAGCCGCGCCCACGCCGGCGCAGGGCGGCGACACGCTGGTGGCAGTAGCCGGGGCGGCCGGCGGCCGGCCCCTGGGCCGTCTCCACCCAGGCGTCGGGCTCGCCGCCCGCCATCCAGCGTTCGTGCAGGAACTCGGTGATCTCCGGGAACCGGTGCACCGGATAGGCCTCGTGGTCCGGGAACTCGTCCTCGTCCGGCGCCCGGTCCCCCACGTTCACGAGGACGCGCAGCCGCCCGAGGTCGCGCTCCCAGACCGACAGCGCGGCGAAGCCGCCGGCCAGCGCCCGGCAGGCGCCGAGAGCCGCGGCGCGCCACGACTCGCGGGGCGTGCGCGCCGCCGCCATCCCCTGCGCCAGCGCCACCACGGCCGCGAGGCGTCTGTCCTCACCCATCTCCCCAGGCTAGGGATATTCGATGACAAAGGGGACTCGGGGCGATGCCGCGAGTGACGGCCCCGCCTCCCCGGACCGGTTCACTCCCCCGGCCACTGCGGCTTCCGCTTCTCGTTGAAGGCCGCGACGCCCTCGGCCCGGTCCCCCGAGAAGGCCACCGTCCGCCAGGCCGCGTCCTCCACCTCCAGCCCCGCCCGCAGGTCCAGCCCCTGCCCCAGCCGCAGGGCCCGCTTGGCCGCCCGCAGCCCCACCGGCGAGTTCGCCCCGATGCGCTCCCCCAGCGCCAGCGCCTCCTCCCGGTCGCGCCCCTCGTCCACCAGGACGTCCACCAGCCCCAGCTCCCGCGCCTCGGCGGCCTCGACCCGCCGCGCGGAGAAGATCAGCTCGGCCGCGCGGGCCGCGCCCACCCGGCGGGGGAGCAGCTGGGTCCCGCCACCGCCCGGGATCACCCCGACCGACACCTCGGGCAGCCCCACCACGGCCGTCCGGTCGGCCACGATCACATCGCAGGCCAGCGCCAGCTCGAAACCGCCGCCCAGCGCGAACCCGTGCACCGCCGCGACCGTCGGCACGGGCAGCTCCAGCACACCGGTGTACGCCCCCCGCGCGACCGGCCGCTGCCGCACCAGTTCGGCGTCGGAGAAGGAGTTGCGCTCCTTGAGGTCGGCCCCGACGCAGAAGGCCCGCTCGTGCGTCGAGGTGAGCACGACCACCCGTACGTCCCGGTCGTCGCCCAGTGCCGCGCAGGCGGCCCCGACGGACCGGGCCATCTCGGTCGACACGGCGTTCATGGCCTTGGGCCGGTCCAGGGCCAGCTCCGCGACATGCCCGTCACCGTGCCGCCGCACCAGCACGAACTCCCCGAACCGTTCCTCGCCCATGACATCCTCCGGGTTAACGCGGGTTAACAGACCTGGCTCGCCCGATCATCGCAGCCGCGCCGCGCCGGGAAAAGGCCCGGCCTCGTCCCTCCCGCGTCGCGCTCGGCCCCCGCCCACCCGTTCGAGTGACATCCCGCCCGACTCCGCCCGCACCGCCCAAGGGAGCGCATAACGTGCGTCCGCCACGGCGCAGAGGGGGCGCGACGACATCGGGAAGGGCACGCGATGACGACCACACCGGTGAGGACCCGGACCGCAAGCGCGAGAGCGGACTGTGCCGGGGAGGCCGCGGAGGCGGCGGAGGCGGCGGAGACCCGCCTCGGGCCGCCCCGCCGCCCCCGCGGACGGCATCGCCGGCCCCGGCCCCGGAAGGCGCTGTTCGCCGCGGGCGGGTTCGCGCTGGCGGTGGGGGCCCTGAGTCTGCTGCGGCCGGGCTCGGACTCCGGTGTGGACACCGCCGAGGCCGGGCCCCGGCTCCAGCCCACCGCGGACACCAGGCCGGAGACGGCCACGGGCCACCCGGCCGGCGCGGCCGTCACGGTCTCCCCGGCACCCGGCCCGACGCCCACCGCCCCCGTCCCGATGGGCGCCTCCCCCGCCTCCCCCGCGGCCCCCGCCGCCTCCCCGACCTCCGCGGTCCACGCCCCCAGCGCCCCCTACGGCCCGCGCACGACGCCACCGGCCGGGGCGCGCCCGCGCACACCGGCACCCACGTCCTCCCGGAGCGCGACCCCCCGGCCGCCCCGCGATTCCGGGCCTTCCGGGCCCACGGCGCCCGGCCCGGCCACCGTCCCGCCGCCTCCCGGGCCGACGGGCGGTCCCGGACTCTGCCTGCCGGTCGTCGGACTCTGCGTGGACACACTGACCGGTCCGGCGGACTGAACCGAGGAGCGGGACCGGAGCCGGTCCGGCAGGTCGTACCGGAGACGCGGAACCCGGAGCCGGTCCGCCGGCTCGTGCCGGGGACGCGGGGTCCGGCACGCCTCCTCCGGACAGGTGCCCCAGCGGCGCCGTCCTCGGTCGCCCGCTCCCCCACGCCCGGTCGCGTCCGCGCGGGGGCCCCACCGCGACGGCGGGCTCGTCCGCCGCGCAGCCGGACGTACCGGGCCCCGCTCACCCGGGCCGGAAGGCGCCGCCGGTTCCTCCGGCTCGATCCGCCGGTTCACCCGACTCGATCCGCGGGGCCGGGCCTACGCGCCGCCGCCGTTGCGCCGCGTGAGCAGCCAGGGCTCGACCACGCCGAGCCCGCGCACGGGCCGCTGCCACATCGGCTGGAGCGCGAACCGGTACCCGGGCGGCTCCTCGCCCTCCTTCTCGGCGGCGGCCGCGGCCTCGGCGGCCGCCGCCTCCGAGGCGGGCGCGTCGCCGGTGCGGACCAGTTCCTCGGCGAAGGCGCTGTCCACGAGCACGGCGTCCCGGGGCGCTATCGACGTCAGCCGGGAGGCCAGGTTGACCGTCGTGCCGAAGACATCGCCCATCCGGGTGGTCACCGTGCCGAAGGCCATGCCGACCCGCAGTTCGGGCATCGTCGGGTCGTTGCTCATCGTCTCGACGAGCAGCAGCGCGATGTCGGCGGCGGTGCCGGCGTCGTCGGCCGCGTACAGCACCTCGTCGCCGAGGGTCTTGATCAGCCGTCCGCCGCGGGCCGCGACCAGGTCGGCGGCGGTGGTCTCGAAGGCCTCGACCAGTTCGCCGAGCTCCTCCTCCTCCATGCGGCGGGTCAGCCGCGTGAAGCCGACGAGGTCGGCGAAGCCGACCGCGAGCCGGCGGTCGACCATCTCCTCGTCGTCCGCGGCCTGCACGACCCGCCCCGCCGAGGCGGCGAGCTGCCGGCGCCACACGTAGACGAGGAACTCCTCCAGTTCGGGCAGCAGCAGCTCGACGATCGGATACGTCACCTCGGTGCGGGTCATCCCCGGCTCGGGCGGCTCGGTCAGCCCCTCCAGGAAGGAATCGATCTGCCACTCCGCCAACCGGGCGGTGGTCTGCCCGGTGGACCGCGCGACCTGCACCGCCATGGCCTCGCTCAGCAGCCCCGCCTCGACGAGACCGGCGAGACGGCGCAGGGCCAGCACGTCGGCCTCGGTGAGCGCCTTGGCCTGCCCGATGTCGGCGAAGCCCATGGCCCGCCAGAAGCGGGAGGCCAGCTCCATGGAGACACCGGCGCTGCGGGCCGCCTGGAAGGGGGTGTAGCGGCGCTCGGCGCCGAGGATGAGCTGCTCGAGGCGCAGGGCGAGAGGGTCGTCGCCGGGGTCGGCGGCCGGCACGTCAACCCGGCCGTCCGCGCCCTCGTCGGAGCCCGTGTCGTCGACGCTCACGCCTGCTGCCCTTCCGATCTATCGCGGTCAGGTTTCGACCGGCCCCAACTCTACGGCAGGTGTGCGCCAGCTCACTCCGTTCGGAGAGGCGGCCCGTCCCGCCACGGACCGGGTCGGTCGGCCGGCGACGGCCGGGTGTCCCGGTCCGTCCGGGGCCGTCCCCTCGGAGGAATCCGGGACGAGGCCGCCCGGGCACGGCTCACGCCGGCCGCAGGTGCACGATGTCGCCCGCGCCCACCGGCTCCCGCACCCCTTCCCCCGTGGCGATGACCAGCCGCCCGTCCCCGTCCACGGCCATGGCCTCCCCCACCACCGAGCGCTCCCCGGGCAGCTCCGCCCGCACGGTCCGCCCCAGCGTCGCGCACCCCGCCGCGTACGCCTCCTGCAGCCCGGACAGGGACGGGTCCCCGCCGGCCCGCCGCCACCGCCCGTACCACTCCTCCAGCGAACGCAGCACCGCCCGCAGCAGCGGATCGCGGTCCGTGCTCACCGCCCCGGCCAGCGCCAGCGACCCCGCCTGCGGCACCGGCAGCTCCCCGGCCCGCAGGGTGACGTTGATGCCGACGCCCACCACGACCCCGTCCGTCCCGGCCCGCTCCGCCAGGATCCCCCCGGCCTTGCGCTCCTGGCCGCCGACGGTCACCAACAGGTCGTTGGGCCACTTCAGCGCCGTGTCGACGCCCGCCGCCCGGGACAGGCCGGTGGCGACCGCGACGCCGGTCAGCAGCGGCAGCCAGCCCCAGCGCGCCACCGGCACCTCGGCCGGCCGCAGCAGTACGGAGAAGAAGAGCCCCGACCGCGGGGGCGCCGTCCAGCGCCGGTCCAGCCGCCCCCGGCCGGAGGTCTGCTCCTCCGCCACCAGGACGGTGCCCTCGTCGGCCTTCCCGGCGGCGGCGAGCGCGACCAGGTCGGAGTTGGTGGACCCGGTGCGGGGCACGATGTCGACCGCCGTCCACAGCCCGCCCTCGCGGAGGAGTCCGCGCCGCAGCGCGACGGCGTTGAGGGGCGGACGGTCCAGATCGGACCACCGGCTGCTGTCTCCGGGATTTCCTGCTGCATCTCGCGGCGTCATGCAAGCCACCCTAGGTGTGGTAAATGCCGCACTGCCGATCGGTGGGGCCGCCACTACTCTACGAATGAGTAACCGTCCCCCCTTTTGAGCAGGCAGGGAGCCGCATCCCGATGTCCGAGTCGGAAGAGATCGACATCCACACGACCGCGGGAAAGCTCGCGGATCTCCAGCGCCGCGTCACGGAGGCGACGCACGCCGGCTCCGCACGCGCCGTCGAGAAGCAGCACGCCAAGGGCAAACTGACGGCCCGTGAGCGCATCGAACTCCTCCTCGACGAGGATTCGTTCGTGGAGCTGGACGAGTTCGCCCGGCACCGCTCCACCAACTTCGGCCTGGAGAACAACCGCCCGTACGGGGACGGGGTCGTGACGGGGTACGGCACCGTCGACGGCCGGCCCGTCGCCGTGTTCTCGCAGGACTTCACCGTCTTCGGCGGCGCTCTCGGCGAGGTCTACGGTCAGAAGATCGTCAAGGTCATGGACTTCGCGCTGAAGACCGGCTGCCCGGTCATCGGCATCAACGACTCCGGCGGCGCCCGCATCCAGGAGGGCGTGGCCTCGCTGGGGGCGTACGGCGAGATCTTCCGCCGCAACACCCATGCGTCCGGGGTGATCCCGCAGATCAGCCTGGTCGTCGGGCCGTGCGCGGGCGGCGCGGTCTACTCGCCCGCGATCACCGACTTCACCGTCATGGTCGACCGGACCTCGCACATGTTCATCACCGGTCCGGACGTCATCAAGACGGTCACCGGCGAGGACGTCGGCTTCGAGGAACTGGGCGGCGCGCGCACCCACAACTCCACGTCGGGTGTGGCCCACCACATGGCGGGCGACGAGAAGGACGCCATCGAGTACGTCAAGCAGCTGCTGTCGTACCTGCCGTCGAACAACCTCTCCGAGGCCCCGGCGTTCCCGGAGGAGGCGGACCTCGCCGTCACCGACGAGGACCTGGAGCTGGACACGCTCGTCCCGGACAGCGCCAACCAGCCGTACGACATGCACACGGTGATCGAACACGTCCTGGACGACGCCGAGTTCTTCGAGACGCAGCCGCTGTACGCGCCGAACATCCTGACCGGCTTCGGCCGGGTGGAGGGCCGTCCGGTCGGCATCGTCGCCAACCAGCCGATGCAGTTCGCGGGCTGCCTGGACATCAAGGCCTCCGAGAAGGCGGCCCGGTTCGTGCGCACCTGCGACGCGTTCAACGTCCCGGTCGTCACCTTCGTGGACGTGCCCGGCTTCCTGCCCGGCGTGGACCAGGAGCACGACGGCATCATCCGCCGCGGCGCCAAGCTGATCTACGCCTACGCGGAGGCGACCGTCCCGCTGATCACGGTCATCACCCGCAAGGCCTTCGGCGGGGCGTACGACGTCATGGGCTCCAAGCACCTGGGCGCCGACCTCAACCTGGCCTGGCCGACCGCCCAGATCGCGGTGATGGGCGCGCAGGGCGCGGTCAACATCCTGCACCGCCGCACGATCGCCGAGGCGGAGTCCGCGGGAGACCTCGACGCGACCCGCGCCCGGCTGATCCAGGAGTACGAGGACGCGCTCCTCAACCCCTACATCGCCGCCGAACGCGGTTACGTCGACGCGGTGATCATGCCGTCGGACACCCGTCGGCACATCGTGCGGGGCCTGCGTCAACTGCGCACCAAGCGGGAATCCCTCCCTCCGAAGAAGCACGGCAACATCCCTCTGTAAGGAGCCTCTGTGATCAAGGTCGTACGGGGCAATCCGACCCCGGAGGAGCTGGCCGCCGCACTGGCGGTGGTGCGCGCCCGCGCCGCGGCGGCGACGGCCGAGCCGTCCGGCGCGCAGGACGCCGGGGACTCCTGGTCGGACCCCTCCCGCATCGCGGCCCGCCGCCTGCCCCGTCCGGGCCCGGCCGCCTGGGGCCGCACGTACTGGCCGGGCTAGTCCGGCCGCCCGCCCGTCACAGACGGGCGGCCACGGCTTCGGCCATCACCGCGTATCCCGCGTCGCCCGGGTGCAGGTGGTCGCCGGAGTCGTACGCGGGGTGCAGCCGGTCCGGGTCCGCCGGATCGGCCAGTGCCCGGCGCAGGTCCACGACCGCGTCGTAGGCGCCGGAGCCGCGCACCCACGCGTCCACCTCGCGGCTCACCCCGGCCGCGTGCTCGCCCCAGTGGTCCGAGCCCCCGAACGGCAGCAGGGTCGCCCCGATCACCCGCAGGCCCCGCCCGCGCGCCTGCCGTATCAGCTCCCGGTGCCCCGCGATCAGCTCGTCCGCCTCCACCACGGGGGCGGGCTTGTACGTCGGCTGCTCGTCCGTCTCGCCGAAGCCGATGTCGTTGAGGCCGAGGAGCACCACGAGGGTGTCCACGCCCGGCCGGTCCAGCACGTCGCGGCGCAGCCGGTGCAGGGCCTTCTCGCCGTACCAGGCGGAGTCGTTGAGCAGCAGGTTCCCGCCGATCCCGGCGTTGAGGACGGGTCGTCCGGTGCGCCGGGCCAGCTGGTCGGACCAGCGCCGGTCGGCGCCGGGTGTCGAGCCGAAGCCGTCGGTGAGGGAGTCGCCGAGGAGGGCGATGCCGTCCGCCCGGCCCGCGTCGGTCTCGACGGCGGTGAGGAAGTACCAGGACTCGCTCCTCGCGTCGAAGCGCTCCCCGCCCGCGTCCGCCGTGAGGTCGCCCTCGCCGCGGTGGCTGGTGGTGAAGGCCTGCGCGTGGAAGGTGGCGGGGCCGGTGACCGCGTCGAAGTGCAGGGTCAGCGTCAGCGCCTGTCCGGGGGCCACGGCGAGGGGGGCCGGGTCGCTGAGCAGGTGGCCCCGGGCCGGGATCGCCGTGGGCCCCGCGCCCCCGAAGGTGAGGTGGGTGACGGAGTCCGGCTCGACGGCGGCGCCCGCGGCCGTGCGGGCCACGGTGGCGGCGGCGACCCGGACCGGGGAGGTGCCGTAGGCGTTCGACAGCCGGATGCGCACCCGGTCGCCGCCCGCCGTCAGCCGGACGGTCTGGCGCACGGACTGGCGCCAGAAGCCCTCGCGGGACCAGTTGGGGGTGAAGCCCTCGCTGGGGAGCTGGGGCGGGGCGGTCCAAGCGGTGGTGAACACGGACGTGTCCTCTCGTCGGCCGGCACAACGCGAGCCTTAATGAAACCACAGTCCCGTTTAGAGAAGTTGAGTACGCGTACTCAGGCGTCCGGCATCGCGTCGCCGCAGGCTGGACGGCATGCTGTGGTCCGACCCCGAGAACGAACCGCCCGAGGAACTGCGCGACATGCAGGAGATGTTGCGGCGGCTCGGGGTCCTCATGGCGCTGGCCATGGTGCTCGCGATGATCGTCATCGGCCTCGGGTGACCGGGATGAACGCGGCGCGGCACGCCGATACCCTGACCGCATGACCGATCAGCCGCGCCGCCGTCTCGTGCTCGCCTCCCAGTCCCCCGCCCGGCTGGGCCTGCTGCGCCAGGCAGGACTCGACCCCGAGGTGATCGTCAGCGGGGTCGACGAGGACGCCGTGACCGCCCCCACCCCCGCCGAACTGGCACTCGCCCTCGCCGAGGCCAAGGCCTCCGTCGTGGCCGCGAAGCCCGAGGTCCGGGGCGCCCTGGTGATCGGCTGCGACTCGGTCCTCGACCTGGACGGCGAGGCCCTCGGCAAGCCCGCGGACGCCGAGGAGGCCACCGCCCGCTGGAAGTCCATGCGCGGCCGCGTGGGCACGCTGCAGACCGGCCACTGCGTCTACGACACCACGACCGGGCGCTACACCTCCGCCGTCGCCTCCACCGTCGTCCGCTTCGGCGAGCCCACCGACGAGGAGATCGCCGCGTACGTCGCCTCCGGCGAACCCCTCCACGTCGCCGGGGCGTTCACCCTGGACGGCCGCTCGGCGCCGTTCATCGACGGCATCGACGGCGACCACGGCAACGTGATCGGCATCAGCCTGCCGCTCGTACGCCGACTGCTGGCGCAACTGGACGTGGGCATCACGGAGTTGTGGGCGCCGGCGGACCGCTGACCGGGGCCGGCCCCTGGTCCTGCGGCCCCTCGTCCCGGGGCCCGGCGGCGGGCGCGGCGGGCCCCTCCCGGCGGTCGTACGTCATCAGCAGCAGCACGATGAGCGCGAGCACGACGACCATGGACAGGAACGCGGGCCACCCCACCAGCCCCCACGCGACGGCGGCCAGCAGCCCGTGCACCACCGCGGCGCTGATCAGCAGGACGCGGCCGAAGCCGGCCGGCGGCCGGTTGCGGACCGCCACCAGCAGGGCGACCAGCCCGCAGAAGGCGAAGTAGAGACCGAAGACGATCCCGCCGGCCTTCGAGGACGTCGACATCATGTCCGGATCCAGGCCCGCCAGGGACATGTCCTGACGGTCGACGACGATCCCGAGGAACCAGTTCAGCGCGGCGACGCCGAGCGCCTCCACGAAGAGCACGACCGCCACGACGACTGCCACCGGTCTGCGCACCACCGGTCCCACCCACTTTCGACCCGGCCCGTACGGGACCCCTAGTTACCCCGAGTAGCGTTCGAGACGTCGTGAACGCTACTAACGGGTAAACCCTGGGGCAAGGGTTCCGCCCGCGGCAAAGAATCATTGGGCCATTCGTAGGGACTCCACAAAGAATCGGAGTGGGCCGCAGCACGTGCTCACAGAGACCTTGGCCACAGTGGAGGGCTAGGGTTTCCGGAAGGAGTGCTGCGTACGGCGGTGCTGCAAGGGATTTCGCAATCGAGTGAGCTTGCCATCACGCTGCGTGTGGGCAAGCTCACCATCGAGGACGGGTCGATGAGTCGTGTCGGCAGTCCCTAAACTCGGCTTGTTTCAAGGAGGGAGCCTCAATCGTGCGCAAGGTGCTCATCGCCAACCGTGGCGAAATCGCAGTCCGCGTGGCCCGGGCCTGCCGGGATGCCGGTATCGCAAGCGTCGCCGTGTATGCCGAACCGGACCGGGACGCTCTGCATGTCCGCGCCGCGGATGAGGCGTTCGCCCTGGGCGGTGACACTCCCGGCACCAGCTACCTCGACATCGAGAAGGTGCTGAACGCCGCCCGCGAGTCCGGGGCGGACGCGATCCATCCCGGCTACGGATTCCTCTCGGAGAACGCCGAGTTCGCCCAGGCCGTCCTGGACGCGGGCCTCATCTGGATCGGCCCGCCGCCGCAGGCCATCCGCGACCTCGGCGACAAGGTCGCCGCCCGGCACATCGCCCAGCGCGCCGGTGCGCCGCTGGTGGCGGGCACGCCGGACCCGGTGTCGGGCGCCGACGAGGTCGTCGCCTTCGCCGAGAAGCACGGCCTGCCCATCGCGATCAAGGCCGCCTTCGGTGGCGGCGGACGCGGCCTCAAGGTCGCCCGCACCCTCGAAGAGGTCCCCGAGCTGTACGACTCGGCGGTCCGCGAGGCCGTCGCCGCCTTCGGCCGCGGCGAGTGCTTCGTCGAGCGCTACCTCGACAACCCCCGGCACGTCGAGACCCAGTGCCTCGCCGACAGCCACGGCAACGTCGTCGTCGTCTCCACCCGTGACTGCTCCCTGCAGCGTCGGCACCAGAAGCTGGTCGAGGAGGCCCCGGCGCCGTTCCTCTCCGACGAGCAGATCGCCGAGCTGTACTCCTCCTCCAAGGCCATCCTCAAGGAGGCCGGCTACGTCGGTGCCGGCACCGTGGAGTTCCTCGTCGGCATGGACGGCACGATCTCCTTCCTGGAGGTCAACACCCGTCTCCAGGTGGAGCACCCGGTCACCGAGGAGGTCGCCGGCATCGACCTGGTGCGCGAGATGTTCCGCATCGCCGACGGCGAGGAACTCGGCTACGACGACCCGGCGTTGCGCGGCCACTCCTTCGAGTTCCGCATCAACGGCGAGGACCCGGGCCGCAACTTCCTTCCGGCCCCCGGCACCGTCACCACGTTCGACGCCCCGTCCGGGCCGGGTGTGCGGCTCGACGCGGGCGTGGAGTCCGGCTCGGTCATCGGCCCGGCCTGGGACTCCCTGCTGGCCAAGCTGATCGTCACCGGCCGCACCCGCAAGGAGGCCCTCCAGCGGGCCGCCCGCGCCCTGGAGGAGTTCCAGGTCGAGGGCATGGCCACGGCCATCCCCTTCCACCGCACGGTGGTGAAGGACCCGGCGTTCGCCCCCGAGCTCACCGGCTCCGACGCCCCCTTCACGGTCCACACCCGCTGGATCGAGACGGAGTTCGTCAACGACATCAAGCCCTTCGCGGCCCCCGCGGACACCGAGGCCGACGAGGAGGCGGGCCGCGAGACGGTCGTCGTCGAGGTCGGCGGCAAGCGCCTGGAGGTCTCCCTCCCGGTCTCGCTCGGCATGTCCCTGGCCCGCACGGGCCTCGCGGCGGGCGCCAAGCCCAAGCGGCGCGCGGCGAAGAAGTCCGGCCCCGTCGCCTCCGGCGACACCCTCGCCTCCCCGATGCAGGGCACGATCGTCAAGATCGCGGTCGAGGAGGGCCAGGAGGTCAAGGAGGGCGACCTGATCGTCGTCCTGGAGGCCATGAAGATGGAACAGCCCCTGAACGCGCACCGCTCCGGCACCGTCAAGGGCCTCGCCGCGGAGGTCGGCGCCTCGATCACCTCGGGCGCCCCCATCTGCGAGATCAAGGACTGACCGGACCGTCCCGCCTCGGAACCCCGTGCCCCGCAAGAGGGCGCGGGGTTCCGTCGTCACACACCTCCCGCCGGTCGGCCAACGTCCCCCATGCCCACCCCGGAGGCGCGGGGAACTGCGCGGCCGGCCACATCAAACCGCCACCCGCCAACGCACCCTCACCGCCCACGGCGACAAGGCGCATCCTCCAGTCGCCGGAGGCAACCGCTACCGCCGTCGCATGTCCGCGACCCGCGCCCGCTCGCCCCCCGGGGCCTGCTCCCCCAGTACCGCGGCCGCCCGCAAAGCCGCCGCGGCGCCCTGCATCTGCCCCCGCCGGGGGGCCGGCAACGGTACGTCCCGACGCTGCTGCCGCCGCGCCGGGACGGCCTCACCCCCCGGGTTCCCCGCCGCCCCCGCCACGGCGATCTGCACCCCCTGGTCGGCGAGAGCCTGGAGTTCGGTGCCGGCCCGGTCCTCGTGCGCCGGCGGCTCGTCGGTCACCAGGCGGGTGATGACGTCCGTCGGCACCGTCTGGAACATGGTGTCGGTGCCGAGCTTGGTGTGGTCGGCGAGCACGACGACCTCGGCGGCGGCCTGGACGAGGGCCCGGTCGACCGACGCCGACAGCATGTTGGAGGTGGACAGACCGCGCTCGGCGGTCAGGCCGCTCCCGGACAGGAAGGCCTTGGAGACCCGCAGTCCCTGGAGGGACTGTTCGGCTCCGCTGCCCACGAGGGCGTAGTTGGAGCCGCGCAGGGTGCCGCCGGTCATCACGACCTCCACGCGGTTGGCGTGCGCCAGCGCCTGGGCCACCAGCAGGGAGTTGGTGACGACGGTGAGTCCGGGGATCCGGGCGAGCCGACGGGCCAGCT
This sequence comes from Streptomyces sp. NPDC051051, assembly GCF_040682975.1. Classification (NCBI taxonomy): domain Bacteria; kingdom Bacillati; phylum Actinomycetota; class Actinomycetes; order Kitasatosporales; family Streptomycetaceae; genus Streptomyces; species Streptomyces sp. NPDC051051. The sequence continues at coordinate 82,417 of NZ_JBFBCB010000025.1, read as the reverse complement.
CCTGGGTGGTGGTTCCCGCCCCGACCACGACGGCCTCGCCCTCTTCGACGAAGGTGGCGGCCAGGTCGGCGATGGCGGTCTTCTCGGCGGTCGCGAGATGGGATTTCTGCGGAAAGCCGGACTCGCGGGTGAAACCGCCCGGCAGTACCGCACCGCCGTGCCGGCGGTCGAGGAGTCCTTCTGCCTCCAGTGCGCGCACGTCCCGCCGTACGGTCACTTCGGAGGTCTGGACGACGCGGGCGAGTTCACGGAGCGACACGGCTCCGTTGGCTCGCACCATTTCGAGGATCAATTGGCGACGTTCTGCAGCGAACACGAAACTGACAGTAACGCGGGCGACCGTCTGCTTTCAGCTCTTTGCGCCGAATAGCGGAAGTTGTTCGCACAGTGGCACACGAAGTGGTATACGGCCCCGGTCGTCCCGCCCGTGTCGCGCCCGCGCCACAACTCCCCGCGAACAGCGGGGAGTCGGTGCCGGCTGCCGGATCGGCCCTACGCGTCGCTGCCCGTCTTCCGGGTGTGCAACTGACGTGCCACTTCGGCGATCGAGCCCGAAAGGGACGGGTACACCGTGAAGGCGTTCGCGATCTGCTCGACCGTCAGGTTGTTGTCGACGGCGATCGAGATGGGGTGGATGAGTTCGGAGGCGCGCGGCGCCACGACGACACCGCCGACGACGATCTCCGTGCCCGGACGGCAGAAGATCTTGACGAAGCCGTCGCGGATGCCCTGCATCTTGGCGCGCGGGTTGCGCAGCAGCGGCAGCTTCACCACGCGGGCGTCGATCTTCCCGCTGTCGACGTCGGCCTGGGAGTAGCCGACGGTGGCGATCTCGGGGTCGGTGAAGACGTTCGACGAGACGGTCTTGAGGTTGAGCGGGGCCACCGCGTCGCCGAGGAAGTGGTACATGGCGATACGGCCCTGCATGGCGGCGACGGAGGCCAGCGCGAAGACGCCGGTCACGTCACCCGCGGCGTACACGCCGGGGGCGGTGGTGCGGGAGACCCGGTCGGTCCAGATGTGGCCGGACTCGCGGACCCTGACGCCGGCCTCCTCCAGGCCGAGGCCCGCGCTGTTGGGGATGGCGCCGACGGCCATCAGGCAGTGCGAGCCGGTGATGACCCGGCCGTCGGCGAGGGTGACCTCGACGCGGTCGCCGACGCGCTTGGCGGACTGGGCGCGCGAGCGGGCCATGACGTTCATGCCGCGGCGGCGGAAGACGTCCTCCAGGACGGCGGCGGCGTCCGGGTCCTCGCCGGGCAGCACGCGGTCGCGGGAGGAGACGAGGGTGACCTTGGAGCCGAGGGCCTGGTAGGCGCCCGCGAACTCGGCGCCGGTGACGCCGGAGCCGACCACGATGAGTTCCTCGGGCAGTTCGCGCAGGTCGTAGACCTGGGTCCAGTTGAGGATGCGCTCGCCGTCGGGCTGGGCGTCGGGCAGTTCGCGGGGGTGACCGCCGGTGGCGAGGAGGACGGCGTCGGCGGTGAGGGTCTCCTCGGTGCCGTCGGCGGCGGTGACGACGACCTGGCGGGAGCCGTCGAGGGCCTGCATGCCCTGGAGCCGGCCGCGGCCGCGCAGGACGCGGGCGCCGGCCCGGGTGACGGAGGCGGTGATGTCGTGGGACTGGGCGAGCGCGAGCCGTTTGACGCGCCGGTTGACCTTGTCGAGGTCGACGCCGACCACCCGGGCCGACTGCTCCAGCGGCGGGGTGTCGTCGGCGACGATGATGCCCAGCTCCTCGTAGGAGGAGTCGAAGGTGGTCATCACCTCGGCCGTGGCGATCAGGGTCTTCGACGGCACGCAGTCGGTCAGCACCGACGCCCCGCCCAGACCGTCGCAGTCGACGACGGTCACCTCCGCGCCGAGCTGGGCGGCCACCAGGGCCGCCTCGTATCCGCCGGGTCCGCCACCGATGATCACGATCCGAGTCACGTACTCCATTGTCCTGCACGGGCGGGGGTGCTACTTCCCCGGGGGGCCGGGGGAGGTACGCCCGTTGCCGGAGGGACCCCGGACGACGGCCGTGGCGTGCGGACCGGCTGCCGTAGTCTCGTCGCATGTCGCTCTACGCCGCGTACGCCGGCAACCTCGACGCGCGGCTGATGTCCCGCCGCGCTCCGCACTCGCCGTTGCGCGCCACCGGCTGGCTGAACGGGTGGCGGCTGACGTTCGGGGGCGAGCAGCTGGGCTGGGAGGGCGCGCTCGCGACGATCGTGGAGGATCCCCTCTCCCAGGTCTTCGTCGCGCTGTACGACCTGGCGCCGCCGGACGAGGAGTCGCTCGACCGGTGGGAGGGCGTGGGCCTCGGCATCTACCGCCGGATGCGGGTGCGGGTGCACACCCTGGACGGCGAGGAACAGGGCTGGGTGTACGTCCTGAACGGCTACGAGGGCGGGCTGCCCTCCGCCCGCTACCTGGGCGAGGTGGCCGACGCGGCGGAGTCGGCGGGGGCACCGCACGACTACGTGATGGAGCTGCGCAAGCGCCCCTGCTGAGGTCCCGGCCCCTTTCGCCCCCCTCCCCGCCGTCCTTGTCGGAAACGACAAGACAACGATCGCCATCCCGTGGGCTCTGTCATCTACGCGCGTAGGCCCGGACCGGCTACCCTCATCGCGTGAACGCATCTCTTCTCCCGGACGACATCCAGGGCGACCCCCACACCGCCGCCGACGCCGCAGCCGCGCGCCTGCGCGAACTGACGGGCGCCGAGACCCACGACGTCGCCCTCGTGATGGGCTCCGGCTGGGCACCGGCCGTGGACGCCCTGGGCGCCCCCGACGCCGAGTTCCAGGTCACCGAGCTGCCCGGTTTCCCGCCGCCGGCGGTCGAGGGCCACGGCGGCAAGATCCGCTCGTACCGGATCGGCGAGAAGCGCGCCCTGGTGTTCCTGGGCCGCACGCACTACTACGAGGGCCGTGGGGTGGCCGCCGTCGCCCACGGCGTCCGTACGGCGGTGGCGGCCGGCAGCAAGACGATCGTGCTGACCAACGGCTGCGGCGGCCTCCGCGAGGGCATGCGGCCCGGTCAGCCCGTGCTGATCAGCGACCACATCAACCTCACGGCGACGTCCCCGATCGTCGGCGCGAACTTCGTCGACCTGACGGACCTGTACTCGCCGCGGCTGCGGGCGCTGTGCAAGGAGATCGACGACACGCTGGAGGAGGGCGTCTACGCCCAGTTCCCCGGCCCGCACTACGAGACGCCGGCGGAGATCCGGATGGCCCGGGTGATCGGGGCGGACCTCGTGGGCATGTCGACGGTGCTGGAGGCCATCGCGGCGCGCGAGGCCGGCGCCGAGGTGCTGGGCATCTCCCTGGTGACCAACCTCGCCGCCGGGATGACCGGCGAGCCGCTGAACCACGAGGAGGTCCTCCAGGCCGGCCGCGACTCCGCGACCCGCATGGGCGCCCTGCTGACCCGGGTCCTCGACCGGCTGTAAGGGGCACCGGCCCTTGGCCCCCGGCCCGTGCCCGCACTTCCCCGTCCCGGCTCGTCGAGCCGAGAAGCGACGACGGGGCGATCCAGCCCGTCCGGCGCTCGAGGACAAGGCCCGTTCAGGGCCGACAGCGGGGACCCGGGGGCGGCAGCCCCGGATCCGGGAAGGGAAGGGGCGGCGGGGGCGAGACAACGCACGTACGACTCGAGAGGTTGACCACCCGTGCACGACGACCTGATCGCTCGCGCCCGCACCTGGCTCGCCGAGGACCCCGACCCCGAGACCCGCGAGGAACTCGCGGCCCTCCTCGACGCCGGGGACCACGCCGAACTCACCGCCCGCTTCGCCGGCACCCTCCAGTTCGGCACCGCCGGCCTGCGGGGCGAACTCGGCGCGGGCCCCCTGCGCATGAACCGCGCCGTCGTCATCCGCGCCGCCGCCGGCCTCGCCGCGTACCTCCGCAAGCAGGGCGGCCACGACGGCCTCGTCGTCATCGGCTACGACGCCCGCCACAAGTCGGAGGCGTTCGCCCGCGACACCGCCGCCGTGATGACCGGCGCGGGCCTGCGCGCGGCCGTCCTGCCCCGCCCGCTGCCGACGCCGGTCCTGGCCTACGCCATAAGGCACCTGGGCGCGGTCGCCGGCGTGGAGGTCACCGCCAGCCACAACCCGCCCCGCGACAACGGCTACAAGGTCTACCTGGGCGACGGTTCGCAGATCGTCCCGCCCGCCGACGCGGAGATCGCCGCCGAGATCGACGCGATCCGCTCCCTGGCCGACGTACCCCGTCCGGACGGCGGCTGGCAGGTCCTGGACGACTCCGTGCTCGACGCCTACCTGGCCCGCACGGACGCCGTCCTCGCCACCGGCTCGCCCCGCACCGCGCGCACCGTCTACACGGCGATGCACGGCGTGGGCAAGGACGTCCTGCTGGCGGCCTTCGCCCGGGCGGGGTTCCCCGAGCCGGTCCTGGTCGCCGAGCAGGCCGAGCCGGACCCGGAGTTCCCGACCGTCGCGTTCCCCAATCCGGAGGAGCCCGGCGCGATGGACCTCGCGTTCGCGAAGGCCCGCGAGACCGACCCCGATCTGGTCATCGCCAACGACCCGGACGCCGACCGCTGCGCCGTGGCCGTCAAGGACGGCGACCGGTGGCGGATGCTGCGCGGCGACGAGGTCGGCGCCCTGCTCGCCGCGCACCTGGTGAGCCGTGGGGCGCGCGGGACGTTCGCCGAGTCGATCGTCTCCTCCTCCCTCCTCGGCCGGATCGCCGAGAAGGCCGGCCTGCCGTACGAGGAGACCCTCACCGGCTTCAAATGGATCGCCCGCGTCGACGGCCTGCGCTACGGCTACGAAGAGGCCCTCGGCTACTGCGTCGACCCCGACGGCGTACGCGACAAGGACGGGATCACCGCCGCGCTCCTCGTCACCGAGCTGGCGTCCGAGCTGAAGGAGCGCGGGCGCACGCTGCTCGAACTGCTGGACGACCTCGCCGTGGAGCACGGGCTGCACGCCACCGACCAGCTGTCGGTGCGGGTGGAGGACCTGACGGTCATCGCCCGTGCGATGGAGCGGCTGCGCGAGAAGCCCCCGACCGAGCTGGCCGGGCTGGCGATCACCCGCGCCGAGGACCTCACCCTGGGCACGGACCGGCTGCCGCCCACCGACGGGCTGCGCTACACGCTCGACGGGGCCCGCGTGGTCGTACGCCCCAGCGGCACCGAGCCGAAGCTGAAGTGCTACCTGGAGGTCGTGGTGCCGGTCGGCTCGCCCGACGGCCTCCCGGCGGCCCGCGCCCACGCGACCGAGCTGCTCGCGGCCGTGAAGCGGGACCTGTCGGCGGCGGCCGGCATCTGAGCCGTGCGGTCGGGGTGCCGCCGGGCGGTGGCACCCCGGCCCGCGTCCGGGCCGCAAGGGCGCAGGGCGCCGCCGGGCGACCGTACCCCGACCGGCAGCCGAGCCGTAGGGGCAAGGGTTCCGCCGGGCGGCCGCGACGCACCCTGCATCCGGGCCGTAGCGGCAGGATGCAGGGTGCCGCCCGCATCCCCGCCGGCAGCTGAGCCGTAGGCACGGGGCGCCGCCGGGCAGCGGTACCCCGACCCGGCATCCCGGCCCTGGACGGAGAACGCCGTCAGACCGCGGCACTCCGCCCCGCGTCCCAACCGCAGGCACGGGACGCCTCCGGGCGATGGCAGCCCTTCGACGGATCGCGCGGGCCGCGCGCCCGGCCCTCGGCGCGCGCGTCGGCCCTGGCGGCCGAGCGCGCCACCACCCCGGTGGGGCCGCACCCCGGCACCACGAGGCGCCGACGGCGTGGCCCCGCCGCCCGGGCCGTCCGGCGCCGGGCCCCGGAGGCACGCGACGGCGCGGCCTCACTGCCGCGGCCGTCCCGCGCCGGGCCGATCAGTGGGGCGGCGCGGCAGTGCGGCCCCTGCCGTTCGGCAGGCAGGACCCCGTGCCCTCAGCCCCGCCGAGGGCGCAAGGTCATCCCACGGCCAGCAGGATCGCCAGCAGCAGGGCGCCGGCGGCGGCCGGGCCCATGATCTCCCAGGCCCAGCGCACGGTCACCTCGCCCTGCGCGGACTCCTCCTTCTGCCGCACTTCCCACAGGTTCCGCAGTTCGTCCATGGCCTTGTCGGACTCGGCGCGCGCGGGCCCCTCGGGAACGTCCGGGCCCGCGTGCGGGGACAGCCCGCCCCCGAACCCGGCCGGCCCTCCGAAGCCGCCGCGCCTGCGGCGCGGCCGCCCCTCGTGCTCGGCGGCCCGGTCCGCGGCGAGACGGTCCTGCTGCCGGGCGGCCCGCTTGCGCGCCCGCAGCGAGACCGGGATCGACCAGAGCTGGAACTTCTGCCCGGACTCGGCGACGACCTCGTTGGAGTACGCCGACCGCAGGGAGGCGACCTGCCCCCAGGGCAGCACGACCACGCGGAACGGGTTGCGCACCCGCAGCCGGTCGTCACCGGCGTACACGGCCGGCCGCAGGGTGAAGGCGGTGACCAGCGGCACCAGCAGGATCAGCATGGCGAGCGCCAGCCAGGGCGTCCGGCCCTGCCCGGCGACGATCGCGTCCACACCGAGCCAGCCGACCAGGCCGAGCAGCAGCACCCCGCCGGCCAACCCCGCGGGCGACCGGTACACCCGGTCCTTGACCCCAGCCGCCGGCACCGACCCCTGCTCATCCGAACTCGTCATACCCCCGATTCTGCCCGACCGCCCGAACCGCCTCCCCCGACGCCCCCGCCCGGCGGCCCGCCCCGGCCGCCGGGCGCGGCCCGAGCCCACCCCCGCAGCCTCGCCCCCGGCCACCGCGCCCGCCCCCTCGTCCCCACCGCCCCCGGGACCCGTCGAGGGCTGTACACCCGCTACGCGCGTAGATATGCTCGTCTGGTGACCATGCCCACCAACGCACCCGCACCCACCGCGGCACCTCCCCTCCCGGACGTCACCACGTCCGACGCCACGCTGCGCCGCTTCCTCCACGGGCTCCCCGGCGTCGACGCGGTCGGCCTGGAGGCGCGCGCCGCGGCCCTCGGCACCCGTTCCATCAAGACGACCGCGAAGGCGTACGCCATCGACCTCGCCATCTCGATGGTCGACCTGACGACGCTGGAAGGCGCGGACACCCCGGGCAAGGTCCGGGCGCTCGGCGCGAAGGCGGTCCACCCCGACCCGACCGACCGCACGACCCCCTCGACCGCCGCGGTCTGCGTGTACCCGGACATGGTCGCCACCGCGAAGGCCGCCGTCGCCGGCTCGTCCGTCAAGGTCGCCTCCGTCGCCACCGCCTTCCCGGCGGGCCGCGCCGCCCTCGGCGTGAAGCTGGCGGACGTCCGCGACGCCGTCGCCGCGGGCGCCGACGAGATCGACATGGTCATCGACCGCGGCGCGTTCCTCGCGGGCAGGTACCTGAAGGTGTACGACGAGATCACCGCCGTGAAGGAGGCCTGCGGCACGAGCGCCCGCCTGAAGGTCATCTTCGAGACGGGCGAGCTGTCGACGTACGACAACATCCGCCGCGCCAGCTGGCTCGGCATGCTCGCCGGGGCGGACTTCATCAAGACGTCCACCGGCAAGGTCGCGGTGAACGCGACGCCCGCGAACACCCTCCTGATGCTGGAGGCCGTCCGCGACTTCCGCGCGCAGACCGGCGTGCAGGTCGGTGTGAAGCCGGCCGGCGGCATCCGCACCACCAAGGACGCCGTCAAGTTCCTGGTCCTGGTCAACGAGACCGTGGGTGAGGACTGGCTGGACAACCACTGGTTCCGCTTCGGCGCCTCCTCGCTGCTGAACGACCTGCTGATGCAGCGTCAGAAGCTGGCCACCGGCCGCTACTCCGGCCCCGACTACGTGACGGTGGACTGATCACCATGGCTTCTCTGTTCGAGTACGCACCGGCGCCCGAGTCCCGCTCGGTCGTCGACATCGCGCCCTCCTACGGCCTGTTCGTCGACGGCGAGTTCACCGAGGCCGCCGACGGCAAGGTCTTCAAGACGGTGTCCCCGTCGACCGAGGAGGTGCTGTCCGAGGTCGCCCGGGCCGGCGCCGAGGACGTCGACCGCGCCGTGCGGGCGGCCCGCAAGGCGTTCGAGAAGTGGTCGGCGCTGCCCGGCCCGGAGCGCGCGAAGTACCTGTTCCGCATCGCCCGGATCATCCAGGAACGCAGCCGCGAACTGGCCGTCCTGGAGACGCTGGACAACGGCAAGCCGATCAAGGAGACCCGCGACGCCGACCTCCCCCTGGTCGCCGCGCACTTCTTCTACTACGCGGGCTGGGCCGACAAACTCGACCACGCCGGGTTCGGTGCGAACCCGCGCCCGCTGGGCGTCGCGGGCCAGGTCATCCCGTGGAACTTCCCGCTGCTGATGCTGGCCTGGAAGATCGCCCCGGCGCTCGCGACCGGCAACACGGTCGTCCTGAAGCCCGCCGAGACCACCCCCCTTTCGGCGCTGTTCTTCGCGGACATCTGCCGCCAGGCGGGTCTGCCCAGGGGCGTCGTCAACATCCTTCCCGGCTACGGCGACGCGGGGGCGGCTCTGGTCGCCCACCCGGATGTGAACAAGGTGGCCTTCACCGGCTCCACGGCGGTCGGCAAGGAGATCGCGCGGACCGTCGCGGGCACCCGCAAGAAGCTCACGCTCGAACTGGGCGGCAAGGGCGCGAACATCGTCTTCGACGACGCCCCGATCGACCAGGCCGTCGAGGGCGTCGTCAGCGGCATCTTCTTCAACCAGGGCCAGGTCTGCTGCGCGGGTTCGCGTCTGCTGGTCCAGGAGTCGATCCACGACGAGCTGCTGGACTCCCTCAAGCGCAGGCTCGCCACCCTGCGCCTGGGCGACCCGCTGGACAAGAACACCGACATCGGCGCGATCAACTCCGCCGAGCAGCTCGCGCGCATCACCTCGCTGGTGGAGCGCGGCGAGGAGGAGGGCGCGGAGCGCTGGTCCCCGGAGTGCGAACTGCCCACCTCCGGCTTCTGGTTCGCCCCGACGCTGTTCACGAACGTCACGCAGGCGCACACGGTGGCCCGCGACGAGATCTTCGGTCCGGTGCTGTCGGTCCTCACCTTCCGCACCCCGGACGAGGCCGTCGCCAAGGCCAACAACACGCCGTACGGCCTGTCGGCGGGCATCTGGTCGGAGAAGGGCTCCCGCATCCTCGCGGTCGCGAGCAGGCTCCGGGCCGGTGTCGTCTGGTCCAACACGTTCAACAAGTTCGACCCGACCTCGCCGTTCGGCGGCTACAAGGAGTCGGGCTTCGGCCGCGAGGGCGGCCGCCACGGCCTGGAGGCGTACCTCGATGTCTGACCGTTTGAGCGTCTTCAAGACCTACAAGCTGTACGTCGGCGGGAAGTTCCCGCGTTCCGAGAGCGGCCGGGTGTACGAGGTGTCGGACTCGAAGGGCAAGTGGCTGGCGAACGCGCCGCTCTCCTCCCGCAAGGACGCCCGTGACGCGGTCGTGGCCGCGCGAAAGGCGTTCGGTGCGTGGTCCGGCGCGACGGCCTACAACCGGGGCCAGATCCTCTACCGGGTCGCCGAGATGCTGGAGGGCCGCAAGAGCCAGTTCGTGCACGAGGTCGCGGACGCGGAGGGCCTGTCGAAGTCGAAGGCCGCCGAACAGGTCGAGGCCACGATCGACCGCTGGGTCTGGTACGCGGGCTGGACCGACAAGATCGCCCAGGTCGTGGGCGGCGGGAACCCGGTGGCGGGCCCGTACTTCAACCTGTCGTCCCCGGAGCCGACCGGCGTGGTCGCGGTCCTCGCCCCGCAGGAGTCGTCGTTCCTGGGCCTGGTCTCGGTGGTGGCCCCGGTCATCGCCACGGGCAACACGGCGATCGTGATCGCGAGCGAGCGGTCCCCGCTCCCGGCCCTGTCCCTGGGGGAGGTCCTGGCCACCTCCGACCTGCCCGGCGGCGTCGTCAACGTCCTCTCGGGCCGTACGGCGGAGATCGCGGCGCCCCTCGCGGCGCACCAGGACGTCAACGCGATCGACCTGGCCGGCGCCGACGACGTGCTGGCGAAGGAACTGGAGGTCGCGGCGGCCGACAACCTCAAGCGCGTCCTGCGTCCACAGCCTGTGGACGACTGGCGGGCGACGCCCGGCACCGACCGCATGACGGCGTTCCTGGAGACGAAGACGGTCTGGCACCCGACGGGTTCGCTGGGCGCGTCCGGCTCGTCCTACTGAGCCGTCGCGAGAGGCCGGAGGGCCGCGCCCTCTCCCCGTCCGGGGAGGCCGCGGCCCTCTTCCGCACGCGTGCGCTACGACCGGCCGCCCAGCAGCCCCGTCACCTGCCCGAGCACCGGGACGGACCCGATCGACTGCGCCTGCGCCACCGGCCCCGTCAGGGCCTGCGAGGTGAGCGGCCGGAAGTCGCCGAGCTGGGTGCCGACGCCGTTGTCGAGCGGGTCGACGCCGGTGCCCGCGAGCGGGTTGGGCTTGAGGTCGGCGAGCGGGCCGGTCACGTAGCCGACCGTGCCGGTCAGCGCCCGCAGGCCGGCCTGCGGGTCCACGTCGCCGAGCGAGGTCGGGCGGGTGTGCACCACGCCCGCCACCGTCTCCGCCGCGTCCGCGGACGCCGTCGTCGCGCCCGCTCCCAGCGCCACTCCGACGGTCGCGAGGGCGATCAGGGCGCGTTGGGCGGTGGGGCTGTGGGGTGAGGCGTGTCGGGCCATCGGCGATGCCACCTTCTGGTGCGCTGGGTGATCCGGTCGACACGTAGGGTAGTTGCGGTGTGATGCGCGCTGCAAAGCCGACCCGCGGGGTCGTGACCGGCCCGGCCGATGCCTCACACTGGTGTCCCGTGAGTCCCCATCCGCCCGTACCCACGCGAGTCGTGCTGCTCTGCGGCCCTTCCGGCTCCGGCAAGTCCCTCCTCGCGGCCCGCTCCGGCCTCCCGGTGCTGCGCCTCGACGACTTCTACAAGGAGGGCGACGACCCGACGCTGCCGCTGGTCGCGGGAAGCTCCGACATCGACTGGGACGACCCCGGTTCCTGGGACGCGGACACGGCCGTCGCCGCCATCGTCGACCTGTGCCGCACGGGCCGTACCGAGGTGCCCGTGTACGACATCTCGCTGAGCGCCCGCACCGGCACGGAGAGCGTCGAGATCGGACGGACCCCGCTGTTCCTCGCGGAGGGCATCTTCGCCGCCGAGATCGTCGACCGCTGCCGTGAACTGGGCGTGCTGGCCGACGCGCTGTGCCTGAGCCGCGGCCCGGTGAGGACGTTCCGCCGCCGTTTCCTGCGGGATCTGCGAGAGGGCCGCAAGTCCGTGCCGTTCCTGCTGCGCCGCGGCTGGCGCCTGATGCGCGCCGAACGCTCCATCGTGGCCCGCCAGAGGGCGCTCGGCGCCCACGCCTGCGACCGCGACGAGGCGATGGGCCGCCTGGCGTCCGCGGCGGCCGGCCACCGCGCCCCGGCGGCCCGTACGGCGGCCTGACTCCCGTCGGGCGCGGGGGGAGCCGGGAACACCCGCCCCAAGACGCGGGAAAGCGGGACTGGACGGACCCCCCGGCCCTCCAGCCCCGCTCCCCTTCGTGCTCCCCCGTGTCCCCCGGGTGGTGCTCCCCCGTGCACGTGCGCGGTACCGCTCGTTCCCCACGTCCCCCGTCGGGCCCCCCGGTACCGCTTCCCCCGTTTCCCCCGTGCACCGGCTTCCGTGACCGGAAGCCGGATCCCCCGTGCGCCTCAGGCGACCAACTCGCCGAAGGCGTCCTCCTCGTCACGGCCGAAGCTGAGGACCTCGTCCTCCCGCAGCCGGCGGAGCGACCGCCAGATGCTGGACTTCACCGTGCCGACACTGATGCCGAGGATGCCCGCGATCTCCGGGTCGGTGCGGCCCTCGTAGTACCGCAGGACCAGCATCGTCCGCTGGAGTTCGGGCAGCCGGGCCAGTGCCTGCCACAGGACCGTGCGCAGTTCGGTGCCGCGCATCGCGTCCGTGTCGCCGGCCGTCTCCGGCAGTTCCTCGGTCGGGTACTCGTTCAGCTTGCGGCGGCGCCACGCGCTGATGTGCAGGTTGGTCATGGTCCGCCGGAGGTATCCGCCGACAGCCGCCTTGTCGCTGATCCGGTCCCACGCCCGGTAGGTCGAGAACAGCGCGCTCTGGAGCAGGTCCTCGGCCTCGAAGCGGTCACCGGTGAGGTGGTAGGCGGTGGCGTACAGGGAGGCGCGGCGCTCCTGGACGTAGGCGGTGAACTCCGCTTCCGACAGCGAACGGCGCTCCCCCGAGTCCTCCCTGTACGCGGCTCCCCCGGCCGCACCCGTGGCGGCTCCCGCCGCGGGCGTCTCCCCCGTGTTCGCGTCGACCACCGTCATGAACCCGGTGTGCTGACGCCCGGTGCCGCGGGCGCACCCCCGCCCCCCGCGCTCGAAGGCCGCGCGGGAGGGACCCCCGTCGGCACCGGACCTCTCCGAACCCCGGTTCACGTCGTGCAGGCGCGTGATCACTGCGCTGGTGTTCAGGCTGTGCAGCGTGTTCATCTCGCGCCCCCCGTCGTGGACTTGCGGTGATTCGGTCTGTCGTTCCGGGCTCGGCGTCCTGCTTCCCTGCCCGTGCCGAGAAGCTTGCCGACGCCACTTCATCGCCGTGTCCGTCGACTGTCACAGACCTGTCACAGGGGCCCGTCACGGCGACACCACAGATCCCGCAAAGGCGTTGCCGGTGGCCGCGGGTGCGGCTTCGCTCGGGTCGGCGCGGGAATGCCGGCGGGGACGACCGGCCGGGCGGCGAGGGCCGGCCGGTGCTCCGCGGCCCGGCCGGACGCGTCGGTCCGCGCATGCGCGGCGCCGGCACCGCGCCCGGCCCGTGACACGTACCGCCGCCCTTGGTCCGCGCACGCCCGGCGGCTGCCCGAAACTGTTCGAACAGGCAGGTCCGCGGGCCGGCGGCGGACCGGGGCCCGGCCTCCGTACCGGCGCTCGCGGGGCGCCCCGCGAGCCGCCGCGCGCCGCGCGCGGCGCGGAAACCGCGCACCTGCGGCACCCGGGCCCGGACCACGGGTCGAACGACAGCCCCTCCATGGGCCAGAATGAGCCCGTGCCTTCCCTGTTGCTGATCGAGGACGACGACGCCATCCGCACGGCCCTGGAGCTCTCACTGACGCGCCAGGGACACCGGGTGGCGACCGCTGCGAGCGGTGAGGACGGTCTGAAGCTGCTGCGCGAGCAGCGGCCGGACCTGATCGTGCTGGACGTGATGCTGCCCGGCATCGACGGGTTCGAGGTGTGCCGCCGTATCCGGCGCACCGACCAGCTGCCGATCATTCTGCTCACCGCGCGCAACGACGACATCGACGTGGTGGTGGGACTGGAGTCCGGCGCCGACGACTACGTCGTCAAACCGGTGCAGGGGCGGGTCCTCGACGCCCGGATCCGGGCCGTGCTGCGGCGCGGGGAGCGCGAGTCGAACGACGCCGCGACCTTCGGCAGCCTCGTCATCGACCGTGCGGCGATGACGGTGACGAAGAACGGCGAGGACCTCCAGCTCACCCCGACCGAGCTGCGGCTGCTGCTGGAGCTGAGCCGGCGCCCCGGACAGGCGCTGTCCCGGCAGCAGTTGCTGCGGCTGGTATGGGAGCACGACTACCTGGGCGACTCACGGCTGGTGGACGCGTGTGTCCAGCGGCTGCGCGCCAAGGTCGAGGACGTGCCGTCCTCCCCCACCCTCATCCGCACCGTGCGCGGAGTCGGCTACCGCCTGGACGCCCCTCAGTGACACGAGCGCAAGGGGGGGTCCGCGGCTGGTCCGCGGCGCGCAAGGGACATCTTTCACGGCTGCGGTTCACCAGCCTGCGGCTGCGGCTCGTCATGGTCTTCGGGGCGGTGGCGCTGACCGCGGCGGTGTCCGCTTCGGGCATCGCGTACTGGCTCAACCGCGAGGCCGTGCTCACGCGCACCCAGGGCGCGGTGCTGCGGGACTTCGAGCAGGAGATGCAGAACCGGGCGGGCTCGCTGCCCGAGCACCCGTCGCAGGACGAACTCCAGCACACCGCCGGGCAGATGGCCAGCAGCAGCCAGCGCTTCAGCGTGCTGCTCGTCGGCGAGGACGCCACCGGCACGACCGTGTACGGCAACTCCGGGGGCCTGAACGGCTTCTCCCTGGAGGCCGTGCCCGAGTCGCTGCGCGCGGCCGTCGACAAGAAGCAGGACGCCTCCTCCGGCGACAAATCGCCGTACCACCTGTACTGGCAGCGGGTGGTCGACCACGGCACGCCGTACCTGGTGGCCGGCACGAAGGTGATCGGCGGCGGTCCGACCGGCTACATGCGCAAGTCGCTCGAGCCGGAGGCCAAGGACCTCAACTCCCTCGCCTGGTCGCTGGGTATCGCCACCGGCCTCGCGCTGATCGGCGCGGCACTGCTCGCGCAGGCCGCCGCCACGACCGTGCTGAAGCCGGTGCACCGCCTCGGCGTGGCCGCCCGGCGCCTCGGCGAGGGCAAGCTGGACACCCGGCTGCTGGTCTCGGGCACGGACGAACTGGCCGATCTGTCGCGCACCTTCAACAGAACGGCCGAGGCCCTGGAGAAGCGGGTGGCGGACATGGCGGCCCGCGACGACGCGTCCCGCCGCTTCGTCGCGGACATGAGCCACGAACTGCGCACCCCGCTCACCGCGATCACCGCCGTCACCGAGGTGCTGGAAGAGGAACTGGACGCGGAGTCCGGCAGCATCGACCCGATGATCGAACCGGCGGTCCGCCTCGTCGTCAGCGAGACCCGGCGCCTCGGTGACCTGGTCGAGAACCTGATGGAGGTCACCCGCTTCGACGCCGGAACGGCCCGCCTGGTCCTGGACGACGTCGACGTCGCCGACCAGATCACCCACTGCATCGACGCACGCGCCTGGCTCGACGCGGTGGAACTGGACTCCGGGCGCGGCATCCACGCCCGCCTCGACCCGCGTCGCCTGGACGTGATCATGGCCAACCTGATCGGCAACGCCCTCAAGCACGGCGGCTCGCCGGTACGCGTCTCGATCCGGGAGTCGGAGGACGAGGTCGTCATCGCCGTCCAGGACCACGGCCCCGGCATCCCCGAGGACGTCCTCCCGCACGTCTTCGACCGCTTCTACAAGGCGAGCGCCTCCCGCCCCCGCTCCGAGGGCAGCGGCCTGGGCCTGTCCATCGCCCTGGAGAACGCCCACATCCACGGCGGCAGGATCACGGCCGCCAACTCCCCCGACGGCGGCGCGGTGTTCACCCTGCACCTGCCACGGGACGCTTCGGAACTGGCGGAACAGTCCGAGAAGGACAAGGGGGACGCCTCATGAAGAGGGGCCGTGCACGCCGTCTGCTCGCCCTCCCCCTGCTCGCCGGGCTGCTCACCGGCTGCGGGATCCGGGCCACGGAGGTGCCGACCGACTTCGGCCCGGCACCGTCACGGGTGCGCTGCTCCCTCGCCGAGCCCGAGGCGACGACCCAGACCGCGCGGGGCGTCCCGGTCCAGGTGTTCCTCCTGTGCGGCTCGTCCCTGGTGGCCGTGGACCGCGCCCTGCGGGTGCCCGACGGTACGACGGACTCCGGACGCCGGGTCCTGGTGGCCCAGGGTCTCCTGGACGAACTGGCCGAGTCGCCGTCCGCCGCCGAGAAGGAGGCCGGCTACAGCACGGACGTGCGCGGCGGGACGAAGGTGAGCGGCCCGGCTCCCGGGGATCCCGACGACACCCTGCGCCTGAGCACCTCCCCCGGCGCTCTGACGTCGTACGCCCTGGCCCAGCTGGTGTGCACCTTCTCCGATTCGGCGGCGGCGGAGGGCGACGGCTCGGTGGTGCTGGGCGGCCCCGCGCCGGAACGCCCCCGCCGCTACGAGTGCACCGACGAGGTCCGCTCCCGCCCCGGCTCGGCGGAACCCCCGTCGACGGACGCGGCGAACAGCTGACGCCGGACGGCGTGAGGCACGCCCCTCCCGCCCCGGAACCGATCCCGCCGCCTTCCGCGTCTAGGGGAACGTGCAGCGTCAAGGCATCGGCGGCAGCGCCGTGATCCGCATCCGTGCGGCCGGGAGTGTCCTCCTGGTCGTACATCTCCTGTTCGTAGCCTGGCTCACGCTGCGCCCACTGGACGTCCCCTGGGTGATGCCGACCAACCTGCATCCCTTCGCGGGCATCCGGGCGGACCTGAGGCTGGGCCGGTCCGAGGCGGTCCGCCGCATCGGTGAGGACCTGGCCCTGCTGGCTCCGCTCGGCGCCCTCCTCCCGCTGGCGCACGGCAGGCTGGCCGTCTCCCCGCTGGCCTCCCTGGTCCGCACGGTCACGGCGGGCACCCTGCTGTCCCTGGCGATCGCCCTGCTCCAGACGGGTGTGCCCGGCCGCGTGGTCGACGTCGACTCGGTGCTGCTGAACGCGACGGGCGTGGCCCTGGCCCACGTGGCGCTGGTCCCGGCGGCCCGGTCCCGGCTGCGCCGGCGCGGTGCGCGGCGGGGGCCGTACGGCGCGGGCCCGGAGGAGCCGGCTCAGGGTCTGACCCCGACGATTCCCAGGGTCGGGATCGCCCCGTAGAGCGACGTTTCATCCGCTTCGTCTTCGTAGTGTGGTGTTCACCGGGGGCGGCCGACCAGGACCCGCCCCGGACCGACGCTCACGAAGGAGCCGCAGATGTCCAGCAGTCTCGCCCGCCCCACCCACGGCCGCATGATCGGCGGAGTGTGCGCCGCGCTGGCCCGCCGCTTCGGTACGTCCGCCACGACCATGCGCGTGATCTTCCTGCTCTCCTGCCTCCTGCCGGGCCCGCAGTTCCTGCTCTACATAGCGCTGTGGATCTTCCTCCCCTCCGAGGACAA
Source organism: Streptomyces sp. NPDC051051 (assembly GCF_040682975.1). NCBI lineage: Bacteria > Bacillati > Actinomycetota > Actinomycetes > Kitasatosporales > Streptomycetaceae > Streptomyces > Streptomyces sp. NPDC051051. The sequence continues at coordinate 65,707 of NZ_JBFBCB010000025.1, read as the reverse complement.
AGCCCGCACGGCCTGGTGAGCGCGCACGCCGTCGGGGCGCATCCGGGAAACCGGATGCGCCCCGACGGCGTGCGGGCGGGGTCGGTTCAGCCCAGCGGGATCCCGTTCACCGGCAGCCCGTGCGTGGGCAGGCCCTGGAGCGGCAGACCGCCGAGCAGACCCGCGACGGGGGCGGTGGGACCTTGGGCGAGGAGCTGCTGGGCGACGGGCTGGGCGGCGGCCAGACCCGCACCCAGCGCCGGCTGGGCCTGCGTCAGCGCGTCCCCTGCGACCGGCAGGGCCTGGGCGACGTTCTCCGCCGGCAGCGTCCTGGTGACGCCGTCCAGGGTCTGGGCGGCGTCCGGTACGGCCGGCGCGGCGTTGGCGGCACCCGCGCCGGCGGCGGCGAAGGCGGCGCCGAGGGCGGCGACACCGAGGGTCTTGACAGCAGACTGCTTCATGATGAATGCGTCCTCGAATACGGGGAGATGAGCGGTCCATGACCGTAGACACGGGATACCGGTCACCGCAAACATCGAAATGCGGACGGATCGTGAAGACCCGTCCGCACGAAAAGCCCGGGGAAACGGGCGCTCAGCCCTCTTCGCCGGAAGAACCGCTGGTGGATGCGGTCTGCCGGAACAGCCATTCGGACTTCAGTTCTGCGTAACCGGGCTTGATCACGTCATTGATCATGGCCAGCCGTTCATCGAAAGGAATGAATGCTGACTTCATAGCATTGACGGAGAACCACTGGAGATCGTCGAGCGTATAGCCGAACACGTCGACAAGGTGCTCGAATTCCAGGCTCATGCTGGTGCCGGACATCAGCCGGTTGTCGGTGTTCACCGTGGCCCGGAAGTGCAGTTGCCGCAGCAGCCCGATCGGGTGCTCGGCGTACGAGGTGGCGGCCCCGGTCTGGAGGTTGGAACTGGGGCACAGCTCCAGCGGGATGCGCTTGTCGCGGACGTACGAAGCGAGCCGTCCGAGCTTCACCGAGCCGTCCGCGGCGATCTCGATGTCGTCGATGATGCGGACGCCGTGCCCGAGCCGGTCCGCGCCGCACCACTGGAGGGCCTGCCAGATCGACGGCAGCCCGAAGGCCTCGCCGGCGTGGATGGTGAAGTGGTTGTTCTCGCGCTTGAGGTACTCGAAGGCGTCGAGGTGCCGGGTGGGCGGGTAGCCCGCCTCCGCGCCGGCGATGTCGAAGCCGACGACGCCCCGGTCGCGGTAGCGGTTGGCGAGTTCGGCGATCTCCAGCGCGCGGGCGGCGTGCCGCATCGCGGTGAGCAGGGCGCCGACGCGGATCCGGTGGCCGTTCTCGCGGGCGATCCGCTCGCCGTCCCGGAAGCCCTCGTCGACGGCCTCGACGACCTCTTCGAGGGTGAGGCCGCCGTCGAGGTGCTGCTCGGGCGCGTACCGCACCTCGGCGTAGACGACGCCGTCCTCGGCGAGGTCCTCGGCGCACTCGCGGGCGACCCGGACCAGCGCCTCGCGGGTCTGCATGACGGCGACGGTGTGGGAGAAGGTCTCCAAGTACCGTTCCAGCGAACCGGAGTCGGCGGCCTCCCGGAACCAGATGCCGAGCTTGTCGGGGTCGTTCTCGGGGAGGCGGGTGTACCCGGCGTCCCGGGCGAGGTCGACGATCGTGCCGGGCCGCAGCCCGCCGTCGAGGTGGTCGTGCAGCAGAACCTTGGGCGCCCGGCGGATCTGCTCCGGGCTGGGGGCGGCGCCCTTCTGGATGCTCTGGCTCGTCATTTCCGCACTCTAACTCCTACGCGCGTAGACCGCCCGGTGGACAACTCGGTCGATACGCAACGGTGACCGCACGGCCGGGTGGAGTACACCGACGCTTCTGACACTGTTCTGTCATGGGACAGCAAGCGACGCCGCTTCGGTCGGCCAGCCTGGGGAGGGTCATCGGTCCGGAGCCGCGGGCGGTGAGCGGGGCGGTACTGCTGCTCCCCGGCGGTGAGGAAGCCTCCGGCCGCAGACCCTCGCCCCTGTGGCCGACCGCCTCCGTCCGCGCCCTCGGGCGCAAACTCGCCCGCGCGGGACGGGAGGAGGGCCTGGCCGTGCACGTCGTGCGGTACCGCTACCGCGGCTGGAACGGCAGCGAGGCCCATCTGGCCGCCGACGCCTCCTGGGCCGCCGACGAGACCGTGCGGCGCTACGGGGACGTCCCCGTGTGTCTGGCCGGCGTCGACATGGGCGGACGGGCGGCGCTGCGCGCGGCCGGCCACAAGGCCGTCAACTCCGTGCTGGCCGTCGCTCCCTGGCTGCCCGAGGAGGATGTGGCGGTACCACCCGAACCGGTGAAGCAGCTGGCGGGGCGGCGGGTGCTGATCGTGCACGGCACCAATGACGAACGGACCGACCCGGAGCTGTCGTTCCGGCTGGCGGCGCGGGCGAAGAAGGCGAACCGGGACGTGTGCCGGTTCGAAGTGCACTCGGACGGGCACGGCTTGCATCAGCACCGCGCCGAAGTGCTCTGTCTGTGCGAGGACTTCGTGATGGGGGCGTTGTTCGGGAAGGGTTTCTCCCGGCCCGTCGAGGACGCGTTCGCCGCCCCGCCGCCGCTGGGGCTCCGGATGCCGCTGGCCTCGGGGTTCGGGCGGTCGTTGCGGCGGTAGGGAGCGGGCGCCGCCAGGCCCGCAAAGACATCGCCTTCCTCGCCGTGCCTCCGGCGCAGGCCGCGCAGGCCGTCTTGAAGACATGCTTCCGGGCGTGGAAGAACTGCTGGGAGGGCCGCGCAGAGGCACCGAACTTCAAGGGCCGCCTCCGCACGGTGATGTCCGTGGACGTTCCGCAGGGCCGCGACCTGCACATCGTCCGCGTGCACCGGCGCTGGGGTATGGCCAACGTTGCCAAGGTGGGCCGGGTCCGCTTCCGGTGGACCAAGGACCTGCCCGTGGGCAGGCGTGCCGACGCGGAAAACCGGATCACCGGCGCCCGGCTGATCAGGGACGCGCTCGGCCGGCACATCGCCTTCCGTGTCCAGGCCCTGGCGCCCGAGCCCGGTCCCCACCAGGGTCCGGACGTCGGCATCGACGTGGGCGCCACCGTGCCGCTCGCCCTCCCGGACGGCGAAACGTACGAACACGGCCCATGGCTCACAGAGAAGGAGCAGGTCGAACTCCTGCACCTGGACAGCGCGCCGCCGAGCGCAAGCAGCACCGCAAGCCCGGCGAACACACCGGCCGCCGGCTGCACCGCACCTACGACCGGATCGCAGGACTCCGCGCGAAAGCCGAGCGCCGGGCCCTGGACCGGCAGCACAAGACAACCACCGCCGTCACCCGCACCTACGGCACCGTCGCGGTCGAAGCGCTCACCCTCACGAACATGGTCGAACCCGCCAGGGGAACCACCGAGGAGCCCGGGAAGAACGTCACCCAGAAATCCGGGCTGAACCGCTCCATCAGCCAGGAGGCGTGGGGCCGGACCGTCACCACGCTGACGTACAAGACCGCCCGGTTCGGCGGCACCCTGCACAAGGTCCCCGCCCCCCGGCACCTCCAGGCGCTGCTCGGCGTGCGGCATCACCACGCCCGGCGACCGGGAGTCCCAGGCCGTTTTCGTGTGCAAGAACCAGGACTGCGGCTGGTCGGGCAACGCCGACCACAACGCAGCCCGGAATGTCCTGCACCTGTACCGGATGGGCCTCGCGCTCATCCCGGCTGCCGGGAGGGCAGTCGTCAGGCGCACGAAGCGCGTCAAGCCCGCTACCGCAAGGTAAGCGGGAATCTCCCGGTTTCAGCCGGGAGAGCACTTCAAGGCAGCAGGTTGCCCCTCCTCGACAGCAGGAACTTCTTGAAGGCGGCCACCGGCGGGGTGTCGGGGTGGCCGTCCAGCCAGGCCACCCCGATCTCGCGGGCCGCCCTGGGGGCGGTCACCGTCAGTTCGACCACGCCGGGCCGGGGGACGGCGGGGGGCGGCAGCAGCGCCACGCCGAGGCCCGCGGCCACCAGGCCGCGCAGGGTCTCCGCCTCCTCGCCCTCGAAGGCGATCCGCGGGCGGAAGCCCGCCTCCTGGCAGAGGTCGTCGGTGATGCGGCGCAGGCCGTAACCGGGTTCCAGGGTCACGAAGGTCTCGTCGGCGGCCTCGGCGAGGCGGACGCGCCGGCGGGCGGCGAGGCGGTGGTCGGCGGGCACGACCAGGCGCAGCTTCTGTTCGTCGAGGCGGCGGGCGACGAGGTCGGGGGCGTCCGGCACCGGCGAGGTCAGGCACAGGTCCAGTTCACCGGCGCGCAGCCGCTCCAGCATCGCCTCGCCGTAGTTCTGGACCAGGCTGAAGCGGACGCGGGGATGGTCCGCGCGGAAGGCGTGGATCAGCCCGGGGACGGTCTCGGCGCCCATGGTGTGCAGGAAGCCGAAGGCGACCTTGCCGGTGGCGGCGTCGGCGTCGGCGCGCACCTCGTCGGCGGCGCGCTCGACCTCGGCGAGGGCGCGTTCGACGGAGGTGAGGAAGGTGCGGCCGGCGGGGGTGAGGGAGACGGTGCGGCCGCGGCGGGCGAAGAGGTCGACGCCGAGGTCCTGTTCGAGGCGGACCATGGCGCGCGACAGGGTCGACTGCGGGACCTGCATCTCCTGCGCGGCCCGTGTGACGTGCTCGGTGCGGGCGACGCCCGCGAAGTACGCGAGCCGCGGGGCGAGCAGTGTGACGATGTCTTCTGTGTCACCGGACGGTGACAGCTGCCTCTGTGACCTCTGCTGATGCGCCATGGGAACGATTATGGAGTTTCCGTGCATTGGACGGATGAGCGGGGCGGTCCGTAGGTTCGAGGCATGTCTCCCGCCAGTACCGGGGCGTCCACCACCGTGGGCGCCGTCGCGACCGTTCCCGCCGCCCCCGCCCCCGCCCCCGCCGCACCCTCCTCCCGCTCCTGCTCGCCCTCCGACTCGCGGATGGCTCCGGGCGGTCCCGGCTACCGCCGGATGAGTTTCGCCCTGTTCCTGGCCGGGGTGGCGACCTTCGCCCTGCTGTACTCCACGCAGGCGCTGCTGCCGCTGATCTCCGGTGAGTTCGGGGTCGCGGCGAGCGACGCGAGCTGGACGGTGGCGGCGGCGACCGGCGGGCTGGCCCTGTTCGTCCTGCCGATGAGCGCCCTGTCGGAGCGCTACGGCCGTCGTACGGTGATGACCGGCTCGCTGGCGGTCGCGGTCGGCCTGGGGCTGCTGGTCCCCTTCGCGCCGTCGCTGGACGCCCTGGTGGTGCTGCGCGGTCTGCAGGGGGCGGCGCTGGCCGGTCTGCCGGCGTCCGCCACCGCCTATCTCGCCGAGGAGGTCCGGCCGCGGGCCCTGGTCACGGCGATCGGCCTGTTCGTGGCGGGCAACAGCGTCGGCGGGATGAGCGGCCGGGTCATCACCGGCTGGGTCGCGCAGGAGTGGGGCTGGCGGGTCGCGGTCGCGGTGATCGGCGTGGTCGCGGTGGTCTGCGCGGTCGCGTTCCGTCTGCTGCTGTCGGCGCCGCGGCACTTCACGCCCGGTTCGCTGCGCCCGCGGGTGCTGGCCCGTACGGTCCGCGACCACCTGGCCGATCCGCTGCTGCGCCGTCTGTACGCGATCGGCGCGCTGTTCATGACCGTCTTCGGTGGCGTGTACACGGTCATCGGCTACCGGCTGACCGAGGCGCCGTTCTCGCTGCCGCAGGGCATCGTCGGCTCGATCTTCCTCGTCTACCTGGTGGGCACGGTGTCCGCGTCGACGGCGGGCCGGCTGGTCGGCCGCCTGGGCCGGCGCGGGGCCCTGTACCTGGCGGGCGGTACGACGGCCACCGGTCTGCTGGTCTCCCTCGCCGACTCGCTCCCGCTGGTCCTGCTGGGCCTGGTGCTGATCACGGCGGGCTTCTTCGCGGGGCACGCGGTGGCGTCCTCGGCGGTCGGCAAGACGGCGACGACGGGCCGCGCGCAGGCCTCGGCGCTCTACCAGTCCGCGTACTACATCGGTTCCAGCGCGGGCAGCACGGTCGGCGCGACGGCGTTCCACGCGGGCGGCTGGGCCGGCACGGTGGGCGTGGGCGTCCTGGCGGTGGCCGGCGTCGTGACGATCACGGTGCTCGGTTCGCGGGCGGCGCGCCGGCAGCCCCTGGCCGCCGCGCACTGAGGTCCGCGCGTCCGGGCCCTCCCCGGCGTTCGCCTCGCCGTCCTTCCTCCGAGCTGCGGCTCCGGCGGCTCGAGGGGCCGTTGTCAGTAGGCTGCGGTAGCTTCCGAAGTACTGGGGCGCACAGGCGCGCGACAGAACGGCCACAGGGGCGGGTGGACGACGATGAGCGACAGTACGGCGACGGTGGAGGACCTCGACGCCAGGCTGGAGAGACACCGGGTCGAGCTGACGGGGTACTGCTACCGCATGCTCGGTTCCTCCTTCGAGGCGGAGGACGCGGTGCAGGACACCCTGGTGCGTGCCTGGCGGAGTTACGACAGGTTCGAGGGCCGTTCCTCGCTGCGGTCCTGGCTGTACCGCATCGCGACCAACGTCTGCCTGGACATGCTGTCCGCGGGCAACAAGCGGGCCCGCCCGATGGACCTCTCCGAGTCCACGCCGCTCGCCCGGGCTGCGCTCTCCCCCCGCCCGGACCACACCTGGCTGGAGCCCGTGCCCGACGCGCGCGTGCTGCCCACGGTGGAGGACCCGGCGGAGGCGGCCGTCGCCAAGGAGTCGGTGCGGCTGGCGTTCATGGCCGCGCTCCAGCAACTGCCGCCCAAGCAGCGGGCCGTGCTGATCCTGCGCGAGGTGCTGGCGTGGCGGGCGAGCGAGGTCGCCGAGCTGCTGGAGACCTCGGTCGCCTCGGTGAACAGCGCGCTCCAGCGGGCCCGCGCGACCCTCGCCGAGCGCGCCGACTCCGCCGCCGACGCGGCGGTCTCCGACCCGTTGGACGAGGAGCAGCGAAAACTCCTGGAGCGCTACGTGGCGGCCTTCGAGGGGTACGACATGTCGGCGCTGACGGCCCTCCTCCACGAGGACGCCGTCATGACGATGCCGCCGTTCGACCTGTGGCTGACCGGCCACGACGACATCGCGGGCTTCATGACCACGATCGGCTCGGCCTGCGAGGGTTCGCGCCTGCTGCCGGTCCAGGTCAACGGCCTGCCGGGGTTCGCGCAGTACAAGCCGGACCCGGAGAGGGGCGGGTACACGCCCTGGGCGGTGCAGGTGCTGGAGATCTCAGACGGCCGCCTCACCGGATTCCACTTCTTCCTCGACACCCAGCGGTGGTTCCCGCTGTTCGGGGTTCCCCTCCACCTCGAAGCGGAGCCCGACCAGGTCGAGCAGGGCGAGTAGCGCCGGGTCGGGGGCGCGCAGGCGGATGCGTCCCCCGCCCCGGCCGGCCGTCAGCCGGAGCCGCGCCAGCAGGTCGACGGCCATGAGCCCCGGCGTCCCGAGCCCCGCCGCGTCGCAGACGACCACGCCACCCGCGGCGCCCTCCAGCAGAACCCGCAGGTCGTCGCAGAGCCCTGCCACCCGGCTCCGGGTGACGGGGCCGGTCAGGGTGAGTACGGGGGGTGTCGTCGCGTCCACGGGGGGTAGACCGGACGGGCGTGCGCAACTCATCGCATCGTCGGGCTACGCCATACACCTGTTTGCCTAAGCCTTTTAGGCAGATGCAGACTGGCCCCAGGTGCATGGCGAGAGGATGTGGAGAACTGTCATGGTGCGCGCAGGCCTGACCCCGGAGCGGCTGGCCCGGGCGGGCGCGGAGATGGCCGACGAGGTCGGCTTCGACCAGGTGACCGTCTCGGCGCTGGCCCGCCGGTTCGACGTCAAGGTCGCGAGCCTGTACTCGCACGTGCGGAACTCGCACGACCTGAAGACGCGGATCGCGCTGCTGGCCCTGGAGGAGCTGGCCGATCGGGGCTCCGCCGCGCTGGCCGGCCGCTCCGGCAAGGACGCCCTCACCGCCCTGGCCGACGTCTACCGCGACTACGCCCACGACCACCCCGGCCGCTATGACGCCGCCCGGTTCCGGCTCACCCCGGAGGCCGCCGCGGCGAGCGCCGGGGCGCGGCACTCCCAGATGACCCGGGCCGTCCTGCGCGGCTACGACCTCACCGAACCCGACCAGACGCACGCGGTGCGGCTGCTCGGCAGCGTCTTCCACGGCTACGTCAGCCTCGAACAGGCCGGCGGCTTCAGTCACAGCACGCCCGGCTCCCAGGAGTCCTGGTCCCGCATCCTCGACGCCCTCGACGCGCTGCTGCGCAACTGGCCCGGCCCCGACCCCTCCCCCACGACCCGTCGAAACGCAGGATGAAGCGATGCCCTCCGAGATCCACTGGATCACCACCCCCCTCACCGACGACCTGCTGCGCGGGGCCCTGGAGACCGAGCGCACCGAGCACGGCCTGCTGCCGCACCGGCTGCCCGCCCGGGCCCGCGCCCAGTGCGCCGACGGGCAGCTGGCCATGGCCGAGTCCCAGCCGTCCGGCGTCCGGCTGGTCTTCCGCACCCGGGCCACCGCCGTCGAACTGGACACGCTGCCCACCAAGCGGGACTACGTGGGCGCGCCGCCCCGGCCGGACGGCCTGTACGACCTGGTCGTCGACGGACGTCTGGTGGGCCAGGGCACCGTGACGGCCGGTCACGTCCTGACCGTCGACATGGCGGCGGGGACCTTCGAACGCCGCCCCGGCCGCCCCGGCACGCTCCGCTTCACGGACCTGCCCGAGGGCGTCAAGAAGGTCGAGATCTGGCTGCCGCACAACGAGACCACCGAACTCGTCGCCCTGCGCACCGACGCCCCCGTGGAACCGGTGGGCGCTCCGGACCGCCGGGTCTGGCTGCACCACGGCAGTTCGATCAGTCACGGCTCGGACGGCGCGAGCCCCACCCGCATCTGGCCCGCGCACGCCGCCGGGCTCGGAGGGGTGGAGCTGATCAACCTCGGGCTGGGCGGGAGCGCCCTGCTCGACCCGTTCGTCGCACGGGTGCTGCGGGACACTCCGGCCGATCTGATCAGCATCAAGATCGGCATCAACCTCGTCAACACGGACCTGATGCGGCTGCGGGCCTTCGGGCCCGCCGTGCACGGGTTCCTCGACACCGTGCGGGAGGGGCATCCCGACACGCCGCTGCTGGTCGTGTCGCCCATCCTGTGCCCCATGCACGAGGACACGCCCGGTCCCACCGCGCCGGACATGCGGGGGCTGGAGAAGGGGGTGCTGCGGTTCGTTCCCATGGGAGACGCGGCGGAGGTGCCCGGCGGGAAGCTGACCCTGCGGGTCGTCCGGGAGGAGCTGGCGCGGATCGTCGGGGAGCGGGCCGCCGACGATCCCGAGCTGCACCACCTCGACGGGCGGGAGCTGTACGGGGAGCGGGACGTCGAGGAGTTCCCGCTGCCCGACCAGCTGCATCCGGACGCGGCGACGCACCGGCTGATGGGCGAGCGGTTCGCCGCGGCCGCCTTCGGGGAGGGGGGCCCGTTCGGGTGAGGGCCGGAGCTCCGGGTCCTTTTTCCGCTCCCCGCCGCCCCGTCCCCGGGGGCTGCCGCCCCCGGGGCACCGCGCTCTCAGGCGATGCGCTCCAGCACCACCGGCGACGCCGTGTACGGCGTTCCCGCGGCGGCGATGTCGTACGAGCCCTCCACCGCCTGGAGGGCGTAGGCGAAGCGGTCCGGGGTGTCGGTGTGGAGGGTCAGCAGGGGCTGGCCCTCGGTGACGGTGTCGCCGGGCTTGGCGTGGAGTTCGATGCCGGCGCCCGCCTGCACCGGGTCCTCCTTGCGGGCGCGGCCCGCGCCCAGGCGCCAGGCGGCGACTCCGACGCCGTAGGCGTCCAGGCGGGTGAGGACACCGCCGGCCGGGGCCTTGACGACGTGCTGTTCCCGGGCGGTGGGCAGGGGGGCGTCGGGGTCGCCGCCCTGGGCGGTGATCATGCGGCGCCAGGCGTCCATCGCGGAGCCGTCGGCCAGGGCCTTCGCCGGGTCGGCGTCCTTGAGGCCGGCCGCGTCCAGCATCTCGCGGGCCAGCGCCAGGGTGAGTTCGACGACGTCGGCCGGGCCGCCGCCCGCCAGGACCTCGACCGACTCACGGACCTCCAGGGCGTTGCCCGCGGTCAGGCCGAGGGGGGTGGCCATGTCGGTGAGGAGGGCGACCGTCCGGACGCCGTGGTCGGTGCCGAGGCCCACCATCGTGGAGGCCAGCTCGCGTGCGTCCTCGATGGTCTTCATGAAGGCGCCGGTCCCGACCTTCACGTCCAGGACGAGGGAGCCCGTTCCCTCGGCGATCTTCTTCGACATGATCGAGGAGGCGATCAGGGGGATCGCCTCGACCGTGCCGGTGACGTCGCGCAGGGCGTACAGCTTCTTGTCGGCGGGGGCCAGGCCGTCGCCCGCCGCGCAGATCACGGCGCCGGTGGTGTCGAGGACGTGCAGCATCTCCTCGTTGGAGAGGAGGGCGCGCCAGCCGGGGATGGACTCCAGCTTGTCGAGGGTGCCGCCGGTGTGGCCGAGGCCACGGCCCGAGAGCTGCGGGACCGCCGCGCCGCAGGCGGCCACCAGGGGGGCCAGCGGGAGGGTGATCTTGTCGCCGACGCCGCCCGTGGAGTGCTTGTCGGCGGTCGGACGGGACAGGGACGAGAAGTCCATGCGCTCGCCGGAGGCGATCATCGCGGCCGTCCAGCGGGCGATCTCGCGGCGGTTCATGCCGTTGAGCAGGATCGCCATGGCGAGCGCGGACATCTGCTCGTCGGCGACCTCGCCACGGGTGTAGGCGTCGATGACCCAGTCGATCTGTTCGTCGCTGAGCTCACCGCGGTCCCGCTTGGTGCGGATGACGGAGATGGCGTCCATGGCCATGGGTTTCCTTCCGAGGTGCAGAAGTTTCTTCTGAGGTGCACCGGCTTCCGGGGGAAGCCGGTGCGGAAACGTGCGCGGCCCCTCTGCCCGGCGGTTCACGCGAGTCAGAGGGGCCGCACGGGAGTCACTTGGCGAGGTGGTCCGGGCCGAAGGCCTGCGGGAGCATCTCCGCCAGCGGCAGGATCCCCGCCGGCGTCTCCAGCAGCAGGTCCGGCCCGCCGAACTCGTGGAGCAACTGGCGGCAGCGGCCGCACGGGACGAGGATCTCGCCCCGGCCGTCCACGCAGGTGAAGTGCGTGAGCCGGCCGCCGCCGGTGCGCTGCAGCTCCGAGACCAGCCCGCACTCGGCGCACAGGCCGATGCCGTAGGAGGCGTTCTCGACGTTGCAGCCGGAGACGGTACGGCCGTCGTCGACCAGGGCCGCCACGCCGACCGGGTACCCCGAATAGGGGGCGTACGCGTGGCTCATGGCCTCGCGGGCCAGTTCGCGCAGGGCGTCCCAGTCGACGGTGCCGACGGCCGGGGTCACTTGCCCTGCCCCTTGCGGTAGGGCAGACCGTCGGCCTTGGGCATGCGCAGGCGTTGCGCGGAGAGCGACAGCACCAGCAGCGTCACGATGTACGGGGCCGCCGAGACGACCTGGCGCGGCACCTCGTCCACGCTGGTGTACCAGAAGAACATCACGGCCGAGATCACCGCGGTGACGACGGCGGAGACGTACTTCTTCTTCCAGGCCAGGTAGGCCGCGCCGAACACCAGCAGGATCGCGAGGAGCAGGATCAGGGCGTGCACGTTGGTGGTGCCGCCGCGCAGGTTGAGGCTGTCGGTGTAACCGAACAGGCCGGCGCCGAGGGCGAGGCCGCCCGGCATCCAGTTGCCGAAGATCATCGCGGCGAGGCCGATGTAGCCGCGGCCCGCGGTCTGGCCGTCGAGGTACACGTTCGAGGCGACGATCGACAGGAAGGCGCCGCCGAGGCCGGCGAAACCGCCCGAGATGATCACGGCGATGTACTTGTACTTGTAGACGTTGACGCCGAGGGACTCGGCGGCCACCGGGTTCTCGCCGCAGGAGCGCAGGCGCAGGCCGAAGGCGGTCCGCCACAGCACCCACCAGGTGGCGGGGACGAGCGCCACCGCGACGACGGTCAGCGGGGAGAGGTTGGTGACCACGCCGCCGACCAGGCCGGCGATGTCGGAGACCAGGAACCAGTGCTTGCCGTTGAGGGTCTCCAGCCAGCCGGACAGACCGGGGATGTCGAAGGTGCCCAGCGACTCGATCGGCGGGGACTGCTTGGAGGAGCCCTGCGGGGCCTCCTCGAAGGTGAACTTCGACAGGTAGCGGGTGGTGCCCAGGGCCAGGATGTTCAGCGCCACACCGGAGACGATGTGGTTGACGTTGAAGGTGACGGTGGCGACGGCGTGCAGGACGGCGCCGAGCGCGCCGCCGATGATGCCGAAGGCGACACCGGTCCAGGGGCCCCACTGGTAGCCGGCCCAGGCGCCGAACCAGGTGCCGAGGATCATCATGCCCTCGAGGCCGATGTTGACGACGCCCGCCCGCTCGGCCCACAGACCGCCGAGGCCGGCGAGACCGATCGGCACGGCGAGACGCAGCGCGGTGGACATCTGACCGGTCGAGGTGATGCCGTCCGCGCCGGAGATCAGGCGGACGATCGAGGTCAGGACCAGCACGCCCGCGATGACCAGCAGGAGCACCGGGAGAGACATGCGGCGGCCGCCCTTGCCGGGCTGCTTCGCCTGCGGCTTGGCGATGGTCGCGGTGGACATCAGGCCGCCACCTCCTTCTTGGCGTTGTTGTTGGCGGCCTCGGCCAGCTCGGCGCCGACCCGCTTCTGCTGGCGGCGCAGACCCCACTGGCGCACGGCCTCGTAGGAGATGACGACCGCGAAGACGATCAGGCCCTGCATGATCGTGGCGATCTCCTTCTCGTACGCCACCGGGGTGGCGTAGTCGAGGGCGGGCGAGGTCTTCTCCAGGAAGGCCCACAGCAGGGCGGCGAGCGCGATGCCGCCCGGGTTGTTGCGGCCGAGCAGGGCGATGCCGATGGCGGTGAAGCCGAGACCGGCCGGGAAGCTGAGGCTGTAGGTGTGCGCGGAGCCGAGCAGCAGCGGCAGACCGGACAGGCCGGCGACGGCGCCGGAGATCAGCATCGCGGTGAGGACCATGCGCTTGGCGTCGACGCCGGAGGCCGCGGCGGCCGTCTCGGACTCGCCGGTGGCGCGCAGGTCGAAGCCGAAGCGGGTGCGGTTGAGGACGACCCAGTAGCCGATGCCGAGGGCGATGGCGAGGAAGACCAGGCCGTAGATCTCGCCGACGTCCTGGCCCAGGTCGATGCCGGGCACCCAGCCGGAGTCCTTCATGATGCCGGTGGTGACGTTGTCGCCGACCAGGACGCCGAAGTTCTCGCGGAGGGTGAGGTAGCCGATGAGGCTGGTGGCGATCGCGTTGAGCATGATCGTCGCGACGACCTCGCTGACGCCTCGGGTGACCTTCAGGACGCCCGCGATGCCCGCCCAGAAGGCGCCGGTGAGCGCGCCGACGAGGAGCAGCAGCGGGATCTGGAGGAAGGACGGCAGCGCCACGTGGGCGCCGACCACCGCGGTCATCATCGCGGCGAGGCGGTACTGGCCGTCGACGCCGATGTTGAACAGGTTCATCCGGAAGCCGAGGGCGACCGCGAGGGCGGCGATGTAGTACAGCGAGGCCTGGTTGACGATCAGGACCTGGACGTCGGAGTAGGGGATCTGCTCCAGCATCAGCCGGTACGGCTCGAACGGGTTCTTGCCGGAGGCGATCAGCACGATCGACGTCAGCAGGATCGCCGAGACCAGCGCGATGACCGGGCCGGCCACCGCGAGGAGCAGGCGCTCCTTGTCGAACTTCTTCATCGGGCCTCGTCCTCCGGGGCGGCTTCTTCTTCGACGTGCTCGAGGTGCCCGGACACGGCGCCGGTCATGGCCGAGCCGAGTTCCTCGGGGGTGACGGTCGCCGGGTCGGCGTCGGCGACCAGCCTGCCGTCGAAGATCACCCGGAGGGTGTCCGACAGGCCGATCAGTTCGTCCAGGTCGGCGGAGATCAGCAGCACGGCCAGGCCCTCGCGGCGGGCCTCGCGGATGCGGTCCCAGATCTGCGCCTGCGCGCCGACGTCCACACCGCGGGTGGGGTGGGCGGCGATCAGGAACTTGGGGTTGTGGCTCATCTCGCGGCCGACGATCAGCTTCTGCTGGTTGCCGCCGGAGAGGGAGGCGGCGGTGACGTCGATGCCGGGGGTGCGGACGTCGTACTCCTCGACGATCCGGCGGGTGTCGGCCTGGGCGCCCTTGGGGTTGAGCCAGAAGCCCTTGGCGTTGGGGGCCTCGGTGACGTGGCCGAGGATGCGGTTCTCCCAGAGGGGGGCCTCCAGGAGCAGGCCCTGGCGGTGGCGGTCCTCGGGGATGTAGCCGACGCCGGACTCGCGGCGCCTGCGGGTCGGCCAGGGGGTGATGTCCTCGCCGAGGAAGGCGATGGTGCCGGAGTCGGCGTTCTTGGTGCCGATCAGGGCGTCGATCAGTTCCGTCTGGCCGTTGCCCTCGACACCGGCGATGCCCATGATCTCGCCGGCGTGGATGGTGAAGGTGACGTCGTCGAGGGCCTTCTTGATCACGCCGGGTGCCTCGACGAGGGAACCGGGGCCCACGGGCTCGGCCTCCACGCCCAGGGAGGCGCCGCCGCCGGCGTAGACGGTGAGGTTCTCGACCCTGATGACGGGCTGGTCGGTGACCGTCGACTCGGCCGTCTCCGGGGTGGGGAGTTCGCTGCCGACCATCATCTCGGCGAGCTGGCGGGGGGTCGTCTCGGCGGGTACGGCCGTGCCGACGGTCGTCCCGCGCCGGATGACCGTGATCTCGTCGGCCACCGACAGGACCTCGCCCAGCTTGTGGGAGATGAAGATGACGGAGAGGCCCTCGGACTTCAGTTCGCGCAGGTTGGCGAAGAGCGCGTCGACCTCCTGCGGGACCAGGACGGCGGTCGGCTCGTCGAGGATGAGGTGGCGGGCGCCGCGGTAGAGGACCTTGAGGATCTCCACGCGCTGGCGGTCGGCGACACCGAGGTCCTCGACGAGGGCGTCGGGGCGTACGCCGAGGCCGTAGCGGTCGGAGATCTCCTTGATCTTCCTGCGGGCGCCGCCGCCGATGCCGTACAGCTTCTCGCTGCCGAGCACCACGTTCTCCAGGACGGTCAGGTTGTCCGCGAGCATGAAGTGCTGGTGGACCATGCCGATACCGCGCGCGATGGCGTCGGCGGGGCTGGAGAAGCTCACCTGCTCGCCGTCGACCGCGATGGTGCCCTCGTCCGGCTTCTGCATGCCGTAGAGGATCTTCATCAGGGTCGACTTGCCGGCGCCGTTCTCGCCGACGAGGGCGTGCACGGTGCCCTCGCGGACGGTCAGGTGGATGTCGTGGTTGGCGACGACACCGGGGAATCGCTTGGTGATGCCCGCGAGCTCCACCGCGACGGTCGACGGGGCGGTGAGCGGAGGGCTGCTGGACGCGTCGATGGCGCACTCTCCTCGGGAAAGGGGTCGCTCTACGCGCGTAGCGCCCCTGCTTTAAATAGTGCCCGGATCTGATCGATCTTGATGACCGGCCTTTCGGTCAGTCTCGATCCGTTCCGAGCATTCTGCCGCGCGAACGGGGCGCGGGGAGTCATCGTCTCCGCACCCCGTTCCGAGGTCGTAACGCTGTCATTACAGCGCTTCTTTGGCCATGCCTTCGACCGTTCTCGACAGGTCTCGGCGGGCCCACGACACGGTCGTCAGGAGGTCTTCACCGTGATGGTGCCGTTCTTGATGCCTTCCTCGGCCTTCTTGACGGCGTCCTGGATCTCCTTGTTGCCCGAGAAGGTCGGGTTGGAGTTCGCCAGGCTCACACCGCCGTTGGCGAGGTCACCGCGGACCACACCGGTGGCGGGCTTGCCGTCCTCGACCGACTTGGCGAGCGTGAAGACCGCGCCCTCGACGTTCTTCATGGCGGAGGTGAGGATCGAGTCCTTGTACGCCTTGAGCGCGTCCTGCTTGTACTGGTCCGAGTCGACGCCGATGGCCCAGATCTTGTTGGCGCTGGCGGCCTTGATGACGCCCTGGCCGGAGAGGCCGGCGGCGGCGTAGACGACGTCGGCACCGGCGTCGATCTGACCGTCGGCGGCGCTCTCGCCCTTGTCCGGGCTGGAGAAGCCGCCCTCGGCCGCGGTCTCGGTCAGGTACTGCGACTTGACCGTGACGCCCTTCTTGGTGTCCGCGACGCCCTGCTTGTAGCCGGCCTCGAACTTGTGGATCAGGGGGACGTCCACACCGCCGATGAAGCCGACCACGTTGGACTTGGTCGCCTTGGCGGCGGCGACGCCCGCCAGGTAGGAGGCCTGCTCCTCGGAGAAGACGAGGTCGGCCACGTTGTCGGCCTTGGTCTGCTCGTCGTCCACGATGCCGAAGGTGGTCTTCGGGTACTTGGCCGCGGCTTCCTTGACGGCCGGCGCGTAGGCGAAGCCGACGCCGATCACCGGGTTGTAGCCCTGCTTGGCGAGGCTCTCCAGACGCTGCACCTTGTCGGCGTCGGACTCGCCGTCCTGCGGCTCGACGGCGGTCGACTTGTAGCCGAACTCCTTGTCGGCCTTCTCCATGCCCGCGGTGGCGGCGTCGTTGAAGGACTGGTCGCCCTTGCCGCCGACGTCGTACGCGAGGGCGAGGCCCAGGTTCTTGTCGTCACCGGAGGAGGACGACGTGGACGAGCTTCCGCAAGCGGAAACGGTGACAGCGAAGGCTGCGGTAGCAACACCAGCAACCGCGATACGGGACACCCGGCGCATGGAACGTGACTCCTTTGTGCAAGCGCCCATACCAGGCGCTGGTTCCGCCGCAGCGTAACGCGCGTAGACCAGACGGAAAAACCCTTCTGTCCGGTCCGTTACCGAGCTGTGGCCACAGTTTGCGCTCCAGCGTACGGACCCTGGAGCGCCACGTGCGGGAGGTCAGGGCCGCTGGTCTGCGAGGACGCCCTCGATGGGCGTAGGCGGGAGGCTCCGCGGGCGGCTCCGCCGATGACGGGGGCGCCGGGCCGCGGGCGCCTCTTGGGGCGGGCAGGCGCCCCCGGGCGGGGGCGGGGTTCTCACCCCCGCCCCCCTTCCCGTCCCGACCCGGGGGCCGGCGGTCGGCCCCTCCGGCGTTCGAGGAGCGAGGCCGGAGAACGCGGGCGGCCCCGCTCGCGCGCCCCCCGGACGGGGGCGGGCGGGCGGGGCCGCTGCCGCAACGGGTGGGTCACTTCGTGTTGACGGTGACCTTGCCGTCGATGATGTCCTGCTTGGCCTTGTCCACGGCGCCGACGACGTCCGTCATGGCCTTGTACTTCGGGTTGGTGTCGGCGAAGCCGACGCCGTCGTTGGAGAGGCTGCCGCGGACCACGCCGGCCAGGGGCTTGCCCTCGTAGACGGACTTGGCGAGGTCGTAGACCGCGCCGCCGACGTTCTTCAGCGCCGAGCCGAGGATGTAGTCCTTGTACGCGGCCAGCGAGGTCTGGGAGTACTGGTCGGAGTCGACGCCGATGGCCCACACCTTCTTGCCGGCGGCCTCGGAGATCACGCCCTGCCCGGACAGGCCGGCCGCGTGGTAGATGACGTCCGCGCCGGCCTCGATCTGGCCGCTCGCCCCCGCCTTGCCCTTGTCGGGGCTGGAGAAGCCGCCCTCCTGGGGCGTCTCGGTCAGGTACTGCGACTCGATCTTGATGGCCGGGTCGACCGACTTGGCGCCCTGGACGTAGCCGGCCTCGAACTTGTGGATGAGCGGGATGTCCACGCCGCCGATGAAGCCGATGTGCGCCTTCTTGGAGGCCTTCGCGGCGGCGACGCCGGCGAGGTAGGAAGCCTGCTCCTCGTGGAAGACGAGGTCGGCGACGTTCTTCGCCGTCACGGTCTCGTCGTCGATGATGCCGAAGGTGGTGTCCGGGAACTTCGCGGCGACCTCCTTGACGGCCGGCGCGTAGATGTAGCCGACGCCGATCACCGGGTTGTAGCCCGACTGGGCGAGCTGGGTGAGCCGCTGGACCTTGTCCGCGTCCGACTCGCCGTCCTGGGGCTCGACGTCCCGGCCGCCGATGCCGAACTCCTTGTCGGCCTTCTGGAAGCCGGCGTACGCGGCGTCGTTGAAGGACTGGTCGCCCTTGCCGCCGATGTCGTACGCCAGACCGATGCCCTTGCCGGAGTACTTGCCGGACTCCTTGGCGTCGGCCTTGGAGCCGGTGCTCGACTCGCCGCAGCCGGTGGCCACCAGGGCCACGACCGCGACGGCCGCCGCCGCCCGGACGAACCCGGTCCTTCGAGATATGAGACGCACAGCAGCACCCTTCATCCCCACGGCGCCGTCACCGGCCCGCATTCCCCAATGTGACGCCTCCGGCACGGCTCCCCAACAGGCCGTCCCGAGGGGCGATTTCGGCGCACAGTAACGCGCGTAGAAGGGGAGGGGAACGGGGTTCCCGGTGGCCGTTATCGATTCGTGCCGCCCCCGGGTCACCACCGGGTCGCGCCGGTTACGCACCGGTGACACGGGTGGACGAAGGGGCACCTTTCGGGCACCCCTTCGTCCTGGCCGTCACCGGCGTCCCGCGCTCACGCCGTCCGGGTCGCCGCGTCCAGCAGGGCCGCCGCGGTGAACAGCTCCACCCCCACGGTGATGGCGTGCTCGTCGGCGTCGAAGTCGCCCTGGTGCAGATCGCGGACGGTGCGCTCGCCCGGCGTACGGACGCCGAGGCGGGCCATGGCGCCGGGGACGCGCTCCAGGTACCAGGAGAAGTCCTCGCCGCCGAGGCTCTGCTCGGTGCTCTCCACCGCCTCCTCGCCGCGCCGGGCGATCATGGCGTCCCGGAGCAGGCCGGTGACGTCGGCGTCGTTGACGACCGGAGGGACGCCGCGGACGTAGTTGATCTCCGACTTGGCGCGGTGCAGGTTGGCGACCTCGTCGATCGCGGCGACGACGAGGTCGGCCGCCTGCCGCCAGGCCTCGATGTCCAGGCAGCGCACGGTGCCGGACAGCTCGGCGTGCTGGGGGATGACGTTCGGGGCGTGGCCGCAGTCGATCCGGCCCCAGGTCACCGCGAGGCCGGCCCGGGTGTCGACGCGGCGGCCGACCAGCGCGGGCACGTCGGTGACGACGCGGGCGGCGGCGGTGACGAGGTCGGTGGTCAGGTGCGGGCGGGCGGTGTGGCCGCCGGGCCCCTCCAGGGAGATCTCCAGCCGGTCGCAGGCGGAGGTGATGGCGCCGTTGCGCAGGCCGATCAGACCGGCGTCCACGCGCGGGTCGCAGTGGACGGCGATGATCCGGCCGACGCCCTCCAGGGCGCCGTCCGCGATGGCGTCGGCGGCACCGCCGGGCAGCACCTCCTCGGCGGGCTGGAAGATCAGCCGCACCGGACGCGGGAGCCGGCCCTCGCGGTGCAGGCCGGCGAGGACGAGGCCGGCGCCGAGGACGACCGTGGTGTGCACGTCGTGGCCGCAGGCGTGGGCGCGGTCGGGGACGGTGGAGCGGTAGGCGCAGTCGGCCTTGGTGTCGGGGATGGGCAGCGCGTCGATGTCGGCGCGCATCGCCAGGACGGGGGTGCCGTCGGCCCAGTCGCCGATGTCGCAGATGAGCCCGGTGCCGCCGGTGAGGACGCGGGGCTTGAGACCCTCCCTCTCCAGGCGCTCCTTGATCGCCGCCGTCGTACGGAACTCCTGGTTGCCCAGCTCGGGGTGCATGTGCATGTCGCGGCGGAAGGCGACGAGCTCGGCGCGCAGGGCCTCCGGCAAGCTGCCGGGGAGCACGGCTTCCCCTGAAGGATCGGCCTCGGACTCTCGGGACATCAGTTGCTTCACCCTCTGAAGGGTAGGACGCCGGGGTGGTCGACCGACCCACGATCAACAAAACTTCAACCCGTTAGGGGAAGAAAAGTTGGCCGCCCGGCGCATGGCTGGCATTCGTGCTGGGTAAACTACGCCGGTTCCAACCGAGTGGATCATGGCTTACCGGCCCGTCTCTCCATCTTCCTCCTCCACGGTTACCACGGCTCACTCGAAGCACGCCCGGCTGTCCACGGAGCGGACCGCCGGTTGACGGACGCCGGGGCGTGGAGCGGGCGCGGTGCCGGTGTGTGGAGGGGATGCGGAGGCCTGCCGCTCCGCCGGGATCAGCCCGGGATCAGGCCCGGGATCAGGCCGTGGCGACCCGGGCCAGGCGGTCCACTCCGCGGGCCGTCCCCGTGACGCCGGAGAGGAAGCTCTGGGCCCGGGGCGATGCGTTCCGGGTCAGCCAGGCCGGGTCGATGTCGCAGACCGCGACGCGGACGTCCGTGCCGGCGAGGGCCAGCGGGAGGGTGTGGACGACCGTGGAGGGGAAGCTGAGGACGGTCCTGCCGACCGGACCGCGGCGGGCGATGAGTTCGAGGGGGAGGTCGGGACGGACGACCTCCAGGCCCGTCTCCACGGCGAGGCGGTGGAGTTTCTCGGTGCTCTCGCGGCGGTGGGCGAAGTAGCGGGCGGCGCCGTGGGTCCTGGCGAGGACGCCGACGGCGTGCAGATAGCGGTCGCCGTCGACGACGCCGGTCTCGACGAGGGACGTACCGACCATGTCGGCGCCGTTCGTCACCCGGGGCGGGCCGAAGCGCTCGCGGGTCCAGGCGAAGGTGTGGGAGGTGACGGACACCCCGTCCGGGGCGTCCGTCATCGGCATGGAGGAGAAGACCTCCACGCGGCGGGCCGGGCCGGGGGTGAGGCGGCGGCGGGCCGAGGAGGACACCGGCGCGAACAGCAGGTCGCGGGGGCCGGGACGGCCGCCCTTGCGGTGCCAGCGCACCAGGCGTTCGCCGCGGGCGAGCTGGCCGACGAACTCCATGGTGGCGGTGCCGTCGTCGACGACGACGAGGTCGTGGGCGCGGGTGATGGTCAGCAGGAGCTGGACGTACCGGGAGAACGGGTCCCCCATGACGATCCGGTCGGCCCGGCGCAGTTCGCGGGCGAGGCCGCCGATGGTCTGGAAGGGGGCCGCGGGACCGCCGCGGGCCTCCTCCCAGCGGACCTCGTGGCCTTCTTGGCGGGCCAGTTCGGCCATGCGGCGCAGCTGGCCGCGGCTCATGGGGTCGGTCGGGGACAGGACGACGAGGGTGAACCCCGCGCCGGGCTCCTCCTGGGGACGCGGTCCCCGGGCGTGCGCCCACTCCAGGACGTTCAGGAGCTGCACCGGACTCTCGACGAACGCGAGGGTGTGGGGTGTGGTGCCGGGGTTCCCGGCGCGAGGGCTCATCGTCGTACGACCGTCCCGTGAGGCACTGGTAGCGGTGGCCGGAGGGGTTCCGGGGTCAGACGCCGACGGGTTCGCCGGCCGCCGCGGCGATCTCCGCCTCGGCGACGACGCCCGGGACGCGGCGCAGCTTCTTCATCGGGCCCAGCTCGGACTCGTAGACCTTCTTGACGCCGTCGCCGAGGGAGGACTCGATGGTGCGGATGTCGCGGACGAGGCGGGTGAGACCCTGCGGCTCCACGGAGGCGGCCTGGTCGGAGCCCCACATGGCGCGGTCGAGGGTGATGTGGCGCTCGACGAAGGTGGCGCCGAGGGCGACCGCGGCGAGGGTGGTCTGCAGGCCCGTCTCGTGACCGGAGTAGCCGATCGGGACGTTGGGGTACTCGGCCTGGAGGGTGTTGATGACGCGGAGGTTCAGCTCCTCGGCCTTCGCCGGGTACGTCGAAGTGGCGTGGCAGAGCAGGATGTTGTCGCTGCCCAGGACCTCGACGGCGTGGCGGATCTGCTTCGGGGTGGACATGCCGGTGGAGAGGATGACGGTGCGGCCCGTCGCGCGCAGGGCGCGCAGCAGCTCGTCGTCGGTGAGGGACGCGGAGGCCACCTTGTGGGCGGGGACGTCGAACTTCTCCAGGAAGGCGACGGCCTCGGTGTCCCACGGGGAGGCGAACCAGGCGATGCCCTTCTCCCTGCAGTGCTCGTCGATCTGCCGGTACTCGTCCTCGCCGAACTCCACGCGGTGGCGGTAGTCGATGTACGTCATCCGGCCCCAGGGGGTGTCGCGCTCGATGTCCCACTGGTCGCGCGGGGTGCAGATCTCGGGCGTGCGCTTCTGGAACTTGACGGCGTCGCAGCCGGCCTCGGCGGCCACGTCGATGAGCTTGAAGGCGTTGTCGAGGTCGCCGTTGTGGTTGATGCCGATCTCGCCGCAGATGTAGACGGGGTGACCGGGGCCGGCCGTGCGCGAACCGAACTGGCGGAGGCGGGAGTTGGTGCTCATGGGAGGGGTTCCTTATGTGGTGAGGGAGGCGGGGGAGTCGAGAGAGGGTCCGAGGATCCAGCCGGCGATCTCCCGGATCGCGCCGTCGCCGCCGGGGAGGGTGGTGACCGCGCGTGCGGCGCCGCGTACGACGTCGTGGGCGCTCGCGACCGCCACGGGCCAGCCCACGAGGGCGAAGCACGGGAGGTCGTTGACGTCGTTGCCGACGTAGAGCACGCGCTCCGGCGCGATGCCCTGCTCCTCGCACCAGTGCTTGAGTGCGAGGTCCTTGTGGTCGATGCCGTGCAGGACCGGGAGCCTGAGCTTCCGGGCGCGGGCGGCGACCACGGGGTTCTGTTCCGTGGACAGGATCAGCAGCTTCAGTCCGCTCCTGCGCAGGGCGGCGATGCCGAGGCCGTCGCCGCGGTGCACGGAGACGAACTCCCGTCCGTCGGAGTCGATCAGCACCCGGTCGTCGGTCTGGGTGCCGTCGAAGTCGAGGACGACCGCGTCGATGTCGGCGGCGGTCGGGAGCGGACCGGTGGGGCTCCCCCCGCTCGGGCGGAGCCGGGACTGGGGGAGGTCCGCGTCGAAGAGGGGGGCGAGGGCGCGGGCGCGGGCCAGGTCGTGCGGGTCGTCGATCTCCAGCACGCGGGCCGGGTCGGTGCGCACGAGGTCGGTGCGGCCGAAGAAGCGGTGGCCGTGCTCGCGGAAGCCGGCCGCGTCCATGGCGTAGGCGGCGCCGGTCTCCAGGAGGTCCTGGGGGCGGTCCTGGCGGCGTGGGCGGTACGACTTGTCGTGGTTGACGCCGAAGCCGCCGTCCGAGCCGGTGCCGGCCGAGCCGTCACCGCCGACGCTGTCGCCGGTGCCGTCGCGCCAGACGAAACCGTGGAAGGGGGCGACGGTGACGGCGGTGTCGGCACCGTTCTCGACGACCGCGGCGGCCACGCCGTCGATGTCCTCGCGGACGAGGAACGGGCTGGTGCACTGCACCAGGAGCACCGCGTCGACGGTCGTGCCGTGCCGGGCCTCGTGGGTGTCCATGGCGTGCAGGACGGCAGCCTCGGAGGTGGCGGTGTCGCCGGCGATGGCGGCCGGGCGCAGCACGACCTCGGCACCGGCCTCGCGGGCGGCCGCGGCGATGGCCCGGTCGTCGGTGGACACCACGACGTCGGTGACGAGCCGGCCGGCCAGGCACTCCCGCACGGCCCGCGCCACCAGGGGCACGCCGCCGACGGGCGCGAGGTTCTTCGCGGGGACGCCCTTGGACCCGCCGCGTGCGGGGATCACGGCGAGGACGCGGCGCACGCCCGCCTGGGAGGGGGACATGGGCGGGACTCCTTGACGGGAAGGACGGGGAGGGCGGGGAGGGCGGACGTGGTTCACGGCGCCCCCCGCACGACACGCCGACGGCGGACGACGCCACCGGCCCGGCCCGGCCGGGGCGACCGCGGGAGGACCGCGCCGCGCACGGGACCCGGGCGGCGGACGGCCGGGGGGCGGGCGTTCACAGGTCGCCCATCCGGCGGATGACAGGGGCGACGCGCTGGACGCCGTGGCGGTAGGCGCCTCGGGCGGCGCGGCGGACGATCTGGCGGACCGGTCCCGGTCCCCGGTCCGCGGCCGGGGCTCCGGGCAGCGGGCTGCCGTCTGGGCCGAGGTGGTGGCGGGCCAGGATGGCGGGGAGGTAGCCGGGGGCGGTGGCGGGTGTGTAGTAGGGGGTGAGCGGCGGCAGGCCGCCGGGGCGGTCGAGCAGCTCGGCGATGCGTTCGCGGGCCGTGTCGAAGGCGCGTTCGTACGAGCCGCCCCCGGCGGCGACGCCCTGCCGGGCCACCCATTCCTCGTCGGGGACGGGCAGGTGCCCGGCGTCGAGCTGGTCCCAGGAGGCGAGGCAGCCGGAGCCGATGAAGTGGTGGTTGCCGAGCGCCTCGCGCACCCCGAGGTCGGTGAGGACCGCGGTGGGGATGCGGCGGTGCAGGGATTCCAGGGCGGCGGTGGAGCTGACCGTGACCATGAGGTCGGTGCGGTCGAGAACCTCGCCCATGTTGCCGTACACGAGGCGGAAGTTGGCGGGCGGGTCGAGTCGCTGCGCCAGCTTCTGGTACGGCAGCTCCTCGATGTGGGTGGTGTGTTCGCCGGGCCGGGAGCGCAGCTTGAGCAGCACCTCGCGCTCGGGGTGCGACCGGGCGTGCCGGACGAGCCGTTCGAGGAGGTAGGTGCGGTCCCTGCGGTTGTCGGGCACGGAGGGCTGCGCGGCGAAGACCACGGTGCGGGGGGCGTGCTCACCGGTGTAGGGGGCGCCGCCGAGGAACGGCAGGGCGACCTCGGTGACCGAGGAGGCGTCGGCGCCGACCCCGTCGTACACGGCGCGGAAACGTTCCGCGTCCTGGCGGGAGTTGGCGAGGACGAGGTCGGCGCCGTGCCGCAGCAGCAGACCGTCGGCGAGCTTCTCGTAGACGACACCCACGTAGCCGGTGACGACGACGGGCCGCTCGGTGCCGTCCTCCCAGATCCGCTTGAGGCCGTGCAGGATCGCCTGGACGCCGCCGCCGACCAGTGCGAGGACGAGGACGTCGTACTTCTCGACCGCCATGGTGCGCAGGAACTCGACGGCCGTCACCTCGCGCAGGGAGTCGGCGCGCACGCCCACCTCGGCGAGCTGACGGGGGGTGGGGGTCGCCCGGCCGCGCAGGAGGTAGCCGTCGAGGACGGGGGCGACTTGCGCGCCGTCCCGCGGTCCGGCTTCCATGGACGGGCCCGGCTGTCCGCCCGGAGCGATCCGCCCCGCGGTCGCCGCACCCCATTTCCAGCGGGTGTCGGAGTCCGCGAGCACGGCGATCCGTGAGGGCTTCGAAGTACGTGGTGGCACGCCGAAGACGCTAGGAAGCAAAACCCAGGCTTTGTCCAACCGCGACGCAACGGAAAGTTAACAGCACGCCACCGGTTCCCGAACCGGCTCGTCAACTCCGGGGAAATACACGGGATGCACCGATCCGACACATCGAGTTCATCGCCCGTACCCTTACCGGAAATTTCCACCGCCGGGCGCGCTCCTAGGATTTCGGCGTGCCCAAGCTTTCCGTGATCGTGCCGTTCTACAACGTCCAGCAATACGCGCCGGACACCCTCAGAAGCCTTCTCCTGAACGCCCGCCCGGACTTCGAGTTCGTGCTGGTCGACGACCGTTCGAAGGACGGGACGCCCGCCATCCTCGAACGGGCCGCCGAAGAGCTGTCGAAGGTCGCCGAGGTGCGTCTGATCCGCCATGAGGAGAACGGGGGGCTCGCCACCGCACGCAACACCGGACTGGATGCCGCGCGGGGCGAGTACCTGACCTTCCTGGACGGCGACGACTGGCTCGCGCGTGGCTACCTGACCGATCTCGTCACCGCGATCGAGGAGCTGGGCTGCGACTTCGTGCGCGTCGACCATGTGCAGGCCACCGCCCGCGCCCGCACCCTGGTCCGGCATCCGCACGGGCTGCGGGGGGAGGTGCTGAACCCGCGCGAGGCGATCCTGCCCGCGGACCGCTCGACGTCGGTGGACTACCCCTACGCCTGGGCCGGCGCCTACCACCGCCGCCTCGTCGACCGCGGGCTGCTGCACTTCACCCACGGGCTGCGGACCGCCGAGGACCGGCCGTGGATCTGGAAGCTGCACCGGGAGGCCGAGTCGTTCGCCGTGCTGAACCTGCTCGGCGTGTTCTACCGGCGCGGGGTCGCCTCCTCCCTCACCCAGATCGGCGACGCCCGCCAGCTGGACTTCATCCGGGCCTTCGACCAGGTCGTCGAGGAGACCGCGCGGGACCCCGAGGCCGACCGGCTGCTGCCCAAGGCGGTGCGCACCTACTGCGCGATCATCGCCCACCACCTCGGCGAGATCGAGAAGTTCGAACCGCCGGTGGCCCGGCAGCTGCGCACGATGAGCGCGGCCGCCGTCAGGCGCCTGCCGCAGGACCTGTTCGCCGAGGTCCTGGACACGATGGACCTGGAACGCTCGTCGACCCTGCGCCGGCTGCGCCGCAGGATCACCTCCTCCCGGACCGGCACCCCGAAGGCGGCCGCCTGATGCCTCGCACGACCCAGATCTTCTGCGCCTCCACGCTGTACGGCGTCGCGACGCTGGCCGCCGCCCTGGATTCCGGCGGTTTCCCCGCCGCGGACCGCCGGGTGCTGCTGGTGTGCAACAACACGACGACCCCGGAGACCACCCCGTCGCTCGACGAGATGCCGGGCTTCGCGCCGCTGCGGAGCCGCTTCGACGCGGTGCTGTCCTGGAACGAGGCGATCAGCCCCTTCCATCCGGGCGCCTGGGCGCCGCGCCCGGACGACGTGCCGCTCCTGGAGCGCTATCTGCGGCTGCTGTGGGGTCTCGGCGAGGACCGGGTGGAGATCGTCCTGGAGTCGATCCAGGTCAACCCCGCGCAGGCCATCGCGCAGGTGTTCCCCGGAGCGCCCGTCGACGTGTACGCCGACGGGCTGATGAGCTACGGGCCGACCCGCAACAAGCTCGACCCGCTGATCGGCACTCGCGTGCGCCGGCTGCTCCACCTCGACCTGGTGCCGGGGCTGGTGCCGCTGCTGCTCACCGAGTTCGGGGTGCCCGCGCGGACCGTGCCGACGAGCGGCTTCCTGAAGGTCCTCGGCGAGATCGGCGAGGCCGCGGCGGACCTGCCCGCGCTGCCCGACGACGCCGCGCTGCTGCTGGGCCAGTACCTGTCCGCCCTCGACATCCTCACCGTGGAGGAGGAGGAGGACCTGCACGTACGGATGATGCGGGGGGCGGTCGCCCGCGGGCACCGCGCGGTGGTGTTCAAGCCGCACCCCACCGCACCGGCCCGCTACAGCCGGGTCCTGGAGGCCGAGGCCGGGAAGCTGGGCGTCGACCTCACGGTGCTGGACACCCCGGTCCTCGCCGAGGTCCTTTTCGCCAGGGCCCGGCCGGCGCTGGTGGTGGGCTGCTTCTCCACCGCCCTGTTCACCGCGTCGACGTTCTACGGGCTGCCGGTCGCCCGGATCGGCACCGAGCGGCTGATGGACCGGCTGGCCCCGTACCAGAACAGCAACCGGGTGCCGGCCGTGCTGGCGGACGCGCTGCTGCCGGACCTGGAGGGCGGCGAGGGCGAGACGCGCATCCCCGAGGAGTCGCTGGCCGATCTGGTCAGGACGGTGGGCTATGTGATGCAGGCCCAGATCCATCCGGGCCTGCGCCCGGAAGCCGAGCGCTATCTGCGCACCCTCCTCGGGCCGCGCACCAAGCGGTACTTCAAGCGCCGGCGGCTCACCGCGCTGGGCCTGCCGGGCGGTATCCCGGAGCGGCTGTCGTTCCTCCCGCACAACTCCACCGCGCGCCGGGCCGTACGACGGGCCAGAGCGCTCCGCAAGGCGGTACGCCGGACGAAGGCGGCGGGCAAGCCGGTCCGGCGGGGATGAACGGCGGGTCCGAAAGGGGCGGGCGCGGGCGGCGGGGACTTCGGGACATCCAGGCGCATCCCCGAGCACGTCGAATGTTCACCGAGAGTTTGATCCGGGTGGCCCGTTCGGGAAATCCCGGTCGTATTTCATTCACACCGTGCGCATCGCTGTGTTTGTCGAGAACCGCAATGGCGTCGGCCTCGCCTCGGAGATCCTGCGGGCCGAGGGAGCCGACGCCCACTCGTTCCACCTCCTCGGTGCCGACCGGGACGGAAAAATCGTCGGATGGACGGAGGAGGAGGCCGCCGCCCGATTCGGCGGCCGGCCGGCACGCGCTCTCTTCTCGGGCGACGAGGAGCTGAGCGACGCCGATTTCCTGGAGGAATTCGGCCACCGCATACGCGCCTTCGTCGAAAAGGAGCGCATCGACCGGCTGGTGTTCTTCGAGGACCTGTCGCAGCGCAGCCGGCGGCTGGCCGGCACGCTGGGCCGCACGCTGCCGCTCGTCCTCGTCCAGGACCGCCACCTCGACTTCCGCCACCGCAGGACCGGCACCGGACGGCGCGACCAGAGCTGGTACTACGGCTCCTCGGCCCCGGCCGCCGTCTGCGTCTGGGGCCCGGCGACCGCGCACCACCTGCTGTTCCGCTCCGCCGACGCCGACCCGCCCGTCCACATCACCGGCGCCCTCGGCCACAGCGACGACCCGGCCCTGCTGCGGGCCGCCCGCTCCCCCACCCACCGGCACGCCAAGGACCCCGGCGAGCCGCTGCGCATGGTGGTGCTCGACCAGCCGCTGGGCAAGCAGGGCAGGCTGTCCCGCGAGGAGCACCGCGAACAGCTCACCCGACTGCGCGAGGCACTGGCCGAGTTCGGCGAGGTCGAGGTCGAGCGGCATCCCGCCCCGCTCGACGGATACGATCTCGCGGTCACGTTCTTCGCCCCGGCCCACCTCCAGGCGCTGCGGGCGGGCACCCCGCTGATCCTGTTCAGCCCGCCCGCGCTGGACATCGTCTTTCCCACCATCAGCCACCCGCTGCTGCGCAATGTGGGCACGGTCGGCGAACTCGTCGACGTGGTCGCCGGCCTCAAGCGCTCGGGCGAGTTCGCGGCCAACGCGCACGGTGAGCCCGTCGAGCACTTCCTCGCCCTCCAGGACGACGTCGCCGGGCGGGTGCTGCGCGTCGTCGAGGGGGCCGCCGTACCGGCCGAACCGCCGGCCCCGCGCTGGACCCCGACGGGCGACGAGGCGGGGGCCGGCCTGTCGCGGGCCGAACGGGCGCTGCGCACCGTGCGCGGGCAGGTGGAACGGCCACGCTCGCTGGCCGTGCTGGGACTCGGCTTCGACTACGTCACCGGGGTGGCGATCCCCGTCCTCACCTACACGCAGGCGCTGCTCGCGCGCAGTCCGGTCGACATCCGCTACTTCGACCTCGAGGCCTGCGGCCGCTCCGAGGACGTCATGGCGGACCTGGGGGACGCCGAGGTCGTCCTGGTCAACAGCCTGGCCCCGTTCTGGCGTTCGCCGCTGGCGGGCGAACTCGTCACGGGGTTGAAGGAGCGGGGAAAGTCCGTGGCGCTGTACGCCCACGAGACCGAGTACGTCATGAACTTCGAGGGTTCGCGCAACCCGCTGCGGCACCAGGAACTGGTCGGCCTGCTGCCCGGCCTGAAGGTGCTGTGCGTGTCGAACGCCCAGGCCGACATGTTCCGCGGGCTGGGGGTGAGCGATCCGGTCGTGGTCTACAACACGGTTCCCCGTGACGCCCACCGCGTCCGTGCCCGGCGTACGCCCGGTGCGCGGCCGCGCATCGTGATGGTCGGTTCGATGCAGGACCGCAAGGGCCTCGACCTGTTCTCACGGGTCGCCGAACTGGCGTACGCGCAGGGGCTGCCGTGGCGTTTCGCGTGGATCGGCCGGCGGACGTGGCGCATCGGCCCCTCCACCCTGCTGTCGGACCGGGTCGAGTGGACGGGGGCGCTCTCCCGCAACCGCGTGCGGGAGGAACTGGCCGCCTCCGACGTCTTCTTCCTGTCCAGCGTCGACGACCCGATGCCGCTGTCCGTGGTCGAGGCGGTGCAG
Organism: Streptomyces sp. NPDC051051; assembly: GCF_040682975.1. NCBI lineage: Bacteria > Bacillati > Actinomycetota > Actinomycetes > Kitasatosporales > Streptomycetaceae > Streptomyces > Streptomyces sp. NPDC051051. The sequence continues at coordinate 36,146 of NZ_JBFBCB010000025.1, read as the reverse complement.
CAGCGGCTGCGCACGGTCACCTACCACCGGGTGGGGTCCCGGGAGGTCCTGGAGGGCGTGTCCGGCTACCGTTCCTTCGCCGAGTACACGCCCGACGCGGCGCTCGACGCGCTGCGCCGGGTGCTGGACGACGAGATCTCGGAGACCGGGTACCAGGACGTCGAGGAACTCTTCGACATCACGGCCTTCACCGCCCGGATGACGACGGCCCTGGGCCTGCCGGGGCCCGGTGAGCCCGTACGGCGCCCGGCCGGTGACGGCGTGCCGGAGGCCGGCGGCGAGGAGGGCGGGGACCCCGCGCCCGCGCCGTTCTCCGCGGTGGCGCCGCGGCACGGCACCTATCTCATCGAGGACTTCGTCCGGCACGTCACGGCAGGGCGTGACGACGACGCCCTGCGGGTGGGAACCGAGATCCTGCGCCACCGGCAGCCGGTGGACGTCCTCGTCGGCATGGCGGAGATCAGGGCGGGGCGCGGCGAGGCGGACGAGGCGTGCCGGCTGCTGTCCGCGGCGGCGGTGGCGGGCGGCGACCGGGCCCAGGTCTGGACGGAGATCGCGCGGGTCGCGGGCCTGCTCGGCGCGCGGGGCCGGTCCGTCCGGCAGCTCGCGCGCAGGGAGTCGGTCCGCATCCGGCTCGGCAGCCGTTCGGCCCGGCTGCTGAAGCGGAACTGACGTCGTGGTGAACGCACGACGACGGATGGACAAAGGCCGCCCTGTCGAACAAAAGACCACCTGATCAGGCTCTAGGATCCCCGTTGACGACTCTCCGGTGATCCGATCGTCTCCGGTCAGGAGCGTGCGCAAGAAGAACCCACGGGGCACTGCGAGGGATACCGGCGTGACCGAAACGGTCGTGAGCACATCGAAGTCTCAGCCCACCGCGGCTGAGTCCGTCCAGGAACCGGGTGTTCCGCTCCCGCCCGCGCCGGCACCGGCCCGCCGGGAGGGCGGCAGGCTCCGCGCGCTGGACGGACTGCGGCTGGTCGCCGCGCTGATGGTGGCGGTGTACCACTACGCCGGCCGCGGCGGTTACGTCACCGAGGCCTGGGGCACTTCGCCGAAGCACCAGTTCCCCACCCTGCACGCGTTCGCCGCCTACGGGTGCCTGGGCGTCCAGGTGTTCTTCGTGATCAGCGGGTTCGTGATCTGCATGAGCGGCTGGGGCAGGTCCCTCACGTCGTTCTTCGCCTCCCGCGCGTCCCGGCTGATGCCGGCCTACTGGGTGGCCGTCCTGCTCGTGACGGCGGTGTTCGCCCTGCCGCCGGTCGTCTACGAGGCCGTGTCGCCGAGCGACGCCCTGGTGAACCTGACGCTCCTCCAGCAGCCGCTGGGCGCGGACCGGGTGCTCGGCGTGTGCTGGACGCTATGGGTGGAGATCCGCTTCTACGCCCTGTTCGCGCTGTGCGTCGTCCTGCCGGGGGCGAACCGCCGCCGGGTCATCATGTTCTGCGCGGGCTGGACGCTGGCCGCCGCCGTCGCGCAGGCCGCGCACCAGCCGCTGCTCGACCTCGTCCTGATGCCGGAGTACGCGCCGTTCTTCATCGGCGGCATCGGCCTCCATCTCGTCCACCGCGACCGCAGGGACGCCTACGCCTGGGGCATCGTGGCCATCAGCTTCCTGATCGGCCAGCACTACGCGGTGGGCGAGCTGTGGAACGCCTCGGACCCGGACGCCTTCGCCCACCGCACCACCACCGGCATCGCCGGCGTGGTCGCGTTCGGGTTCGTCGCCGTGGCGGCGATCGCGCTCGGCCACCTGAGCTGGGCGAACTGGCGCTGGCTGACGGTGGCGGGGGCTTTGACGTACCCCTTCTACCTGGTGCACGAGCACCTCGGCTGGGTGGTCATCCGCGTCCTGCACCGCACCCTGGGCCTGCCGGCCGGGGTGACCTTCGCGCTGACCGTGACCGCGATGCTGGCCCTGGCCTGGCTGATGAACCGCTTCGTCGAGAAGCCGCTGACCCCGCGGCTGCGCGGGGTGCTGTCCCGGCCGCTCTGAGCCGGAGGGGGCGACCGGCCCGGAGTTCGGCTCACCGGATGCCGTAGCGGGCCGAGATCCCGGCGAGGACGACCTCCAGGCCCTCGCCGAAGTGCCGTTCGTAGTCGGTGAAGATCTCCGCGCCCGCCTGCGCCGACAGGGGGAACCCGCTCATCCTCCGGGCGCGTTCCTCGACGTCGAACCCTTCGTTCCGCTCGCCGGGCAGCGGCTCGACGCTCTGCTCCTCGATCACGAACCCGAGCGTGTAGAGGTACGTCGTCGAGGTGGCGCGGACCGCCTGGGCGAGGGTGAAGCCGGCGGCCGTGAACAGGCGCAGGCCGTCCTCCATCTGCTCGGCGTGCTCGATGCCGGTGAAGCGTGAGCCGCTGAAGACGCGCGCGCCGTCGCGGTGGGCGCGCAGCGCCGCGCGCAGACCGTGGTTGGCCTTGCGCAGCCGCTCCTGCCAAGTGTCCGCGGGGTCGAGGGGCACGCCGGCGACCATCCGGCGGTACATCTCGGTGGCCATCTCGTCGAGCAGCGCCTGCTTGTCCTTGAAGTGCCAGTACAGGGCAGGCGCCTTGACGTCCAGCTCACGGGCGATGGCCCGCAGGGTGAGGCCCTCCAGGCCCACCTCGTTCAGAAGCCTCAGGGCGGTGTCCGCCACCCGTGCGCGGTCGAGGGGCGCGCGTCGTTCCGTGTTCACGCTTGACAGCTTAACGGCGTTAAGGCCATCCTCGTCGCAAGCAGAACTTAACAACGTTAAGGAGACAGGGACGAATGATGACGGACAGGGACGTACTGATCGTGGGCGCGGGGCCCAGCGGGCTGGCCCTGGGCATCGACCTGGCCCGGCGCGGGGTGGACGCGCTGGTGGTGGAGAAGGCCGGGGGCCTGTTCCCCGGCTCGCGCGGCAAGGGCCTCCAGCCGCGCACCATGGAGGTCTTCGACGACCTCGGTGTCCTCGACGCGATCCGGGAGGCCGGGAGCACCTACCCGGTCGGCATGATCTGGAAGGACGGCCGTCGCGTGGGCGAGCACGCGATGTTCGACCCGGTGGAGGAGAGCGAGGACTCGCCGTACACCGAGCCGTGGATGGTGCCGCAGTGGCGCACGCAGGAGATCCTGCGGGCGCGGCTGGGGGAACTGGGCGGGCGGATCGCCTTCGGCCGCGAGCTGACCGGCCTCGCCCAGGACGAGGACGGGGTGACCGTCCGCTTCGCCTCCGGCCCCGGTCTGCGCGCCCGGTACGTGGTCGCCGCCGACGGGGGCCGCTCCACGGTGCGCCGCGCCCTCGGCATCGGCATGACGGGCGAGACGGTCGATCCGCACCCGATGCTGGTGGCGGACGTCCGGATCACCGGCCTGGACCGCGACAACTGGCACCTCTTCCCGCCGGGCCCCGGGGCCGGCTTCATGGCGGTGTGCCCGCTCGCCGGAACCGAGGACTTCCAGGTCGTCGCGCAGTTCCCGGAGGGCACCGAGGTCGACCTGTCCCCCGACGGCGTCCGCGCGCTGGTCGCCGCCCGCTCGCACCTCGCCCCCGAGGACGTGACGCAGGTGCGCTGGGCGTCCGACTTCCGCCCGCGCGCCGCCCTCGCGGACCGCTTCCGCCACGGGCGGGTCTTCCTCGCCGGGGACGCGGCGCACGTCCACTCCCCGGCCGGCGGCCAGGGTCTCAACACCAGCGTGCAGGACGCCCACAACCTGGGCTGGAAGCTGGGCGCGGTGCTGCGGGACGGGGCCGGCCCGGCCCTGCTGGACACCTACGAGGAGGAACGGCGGCCGATCGCCGCCGAGATGCTCGGGGTGTCGACGGGCGTGCACCGCGGTGAGATCCGGCGCGGTGCGGCGACCCGCCAACTGGGCCTGGGCTACCGGGAGTCGTCACTCACCCAGGAGTCGCGAACGGCGCCGGGTCCGGTCCGGGCGGGCGACCGGGCGCCGGACGCGCTGATGGACGGTGTCCGCCTCTTCGACGCCTTCCGGGGGCCGCACTGGACGCTGGTGGCGGTCGGCGCGCAGGCCCCCGCGCTGCCGGACCGGGTGCGGGTGGTCCGGGCCGGCGCGCAGGAGCCGTACGGCCGGGGGCTGTTCCTCGTGCGGCCGGACGGGTACGTCGGCTGGAGCGGCGACCGGGCAGCCGGGCTCACGGACTACCTGGGACGCTTCGGCACGGCTCAGAACGCGTCGCTGGGCACATAGGTGCCCCAGATCTCGCGCAGGGCGTTGCACACCTCGCCGACCGTCGCGCGGGCCTTGAGGGCGTCCTTCATCGGGTAGAGGACGTTGTCCTCGCCCTCGGCGGCCTTCTTCAGCTCGGCGAGGGCCGCGTCGACCGCCGACTGGTCGCGCTCGGCGCGCAGCTTCGCGAGGCGGGCCGCCTGCTGGGCCTCGATCGCCGGGTCCACGCGCAGCGGCTCGTAGGGCTCCTCCGCGTCGAGCTGGTAGCGGTTGACGCCGACCACGACCCGCTCGCCGGAGTCGGTCTCCTGTGCGATGCGGTACGCGCTGCGCTCGATCTCGCCCTTCTGGAAGCCGTGCTCGATCGCGGACACCGCGCCGCCGAGGTCCTCGACCTTGGTCATCAGCTCCAGGGCGGCGGCCTCGACGTCGTCGGTCATCTTCTCGATGACGTACGACCCGGCGAAGGGGTCGACCGTCGCCGTCACGTCCGTCTCGTAGGCGAGGACCTGCTGCGTGCGCAGCGCGAGCCGGGCCGACTTGTCGGTGGGCAGCGCGATCGCCTCGTCGAAGGAGTTGGTGTGCAGGGACTGGGTGCCGCCGAGGACGGCCGCGAGCCCCTGGACGGCGACCCGGACCAGGTTGACCTCGGGCTGCTGGGCGGTCAGCTGCACGCCCGCCGTCTGCGTGTGGAACCGCAGCATCAGCGACTTGGGGTTCTTCGCGCCGAACTCCTCGCGCATCACCTTCGCCCAGATCCGGCGGGCGGCGCGGAACTTGGCGACCTCCTCCAGGATCGTCGTGCGGGCGACGAAGAAGAAGGACAGGCGGGGGGCGAAGTCGTCGACGTCCATGCCGGCCGCGACCGCCGTGCGCACGTACTCGATGCCGTCGGCCAGGGTGAACGCGATCTCCTGCGCGGGCGAGGCACCCGCCTCCGCCATGTGGTAGCCGGAGATCGAGATCGTGTTCCACTTCGGGATCTCGGCCTTGCAGTACTTGAAGATGTCGGCGATCAGACGCAGCGACGGCTTCGGCGGGAAGATGTACGTCCCGCGCGCGATGTACTCCTTCAGCACGTCGTTCTGGATCGTGCCGGTGAGCTTGTCGGCACCGACGCCCTGCTCCTCCGCGACGAGTTGGTACAGGAGCAGCAGCAGGGCGGCGGGCGCGTTGATCGTCATCGACGTGGACACCTTGTCCAGGGGGATCCCGCCGAACAGCACCCGCATGTCGTCGAGGGAGTCGATGGCGACGCCGACCTTGCCGACCTCGCCGGAGGAGATCGGGGCGTCGGAGTCGTGGCCCATCTGGGTGGGCAGGTCGAAGGCGACCGACAGGCCCATCGTGCCGTTGGCGATGAGCTGCTTGTAGCGGGCGTTGGACTCCGTCGCCGTGCCGAAACCGGCGTACTGGCGCATGGTCCACGGCCGGCCGGTGTACATCGACGGGTACACGCCCCGCGTGTACGGGTAGGCGCCCGGCTCGCCCAGCTTCTCCGCCGGATCCCAGCCCCGAAGGGCGTCCGGCCCGTAGACCGGTTCGATGGGCAGTCCGGACTCAGACTCGCGCGCCATGGTGTGTTGCCTCCCGCTGAACGTTACTCGCCGGTTACCGGCTGGTATGGTCCGCCCCTTCGACGGACTGTAGCGGTGTGCCTCCACCCGGTGGAGGGGAGCACGCTGGGACCTTGCTCACAGACTTGCTGCGGTCCCCGTCACCACCATGCCGGGCCGTTCGCGCGGCGTCATCCGGGGGCACGTGTGCGGGGGCCGCCGACGGCTCCGACGGGCACGCCGAAGGGCGGGGCGGAGATCGTGGCGGAGGGCGTGACGGAGATCGCGGAGCTGCGCCGGCACGGGTGAGGGGCGTCGTCCCGAGGGGCCCCTGGGAGAAAGGTATGGGGCGCGGGCGGGACCGGGGGAACGTGTCCCGCCCGCGCCAGGTGCACGAGCCGTGGGTACGGGGGGAACCCCGGCTCGGTGCGAGGGCCGATGACCAGTCGGCTCACTAGTTACTGCGGCTGGGCCGCCGAAAACGTCACACCCTGCGGCCAGAAATTTTTACGGCGCACGAAGTCGCAGGTCAGAGGGCACGCGGAGGGCATCGGTTCGTCCGGCCTACGGCGCCTTGGCGCCCTTGCCGTCCTTCTTCGCCGACTCCTTCACGGCGCTCTCGTCGGCCTTCGCGGCACCCTTGCCGGTCTTCGCGCCCTTGTCGGCCTTCTCGCCCTCCGCGCTTTTCTTTCCGCCCCGGCTCTCGCTGCCCTTGCCGGTCGTCCCGCCGGACTGCCCCGCGCTCTGGCCGCCGCCCTGCTCGTCGCCGTCGCCGTCGCCCTCGTCCGTGGTCTTGCCGCCGTCCGGCCGGCCGAGGTCCTGGCCTTCGCGGTCGCCGAGGAGGCCCGCGCAGTACGCCGGTACGCGCGCGGAGCCGCCGGCGGCGCGCTCCAGGGTGCGGCGGCGCTCGGCGGCCAGCGCCCGGCCGGCGCCCTTCTCCCGGCAGGACGCGGCCAGGTCGTCGGCGCGGGCGCCGGAGTCGTCGGCGGAGCCGTCCGGGCCCGGGGCCGAGGTGCCCCGCGTACCGCCGTCGGGGGTCGCCGGGCCGGTGCCGCCGGGGGAGGCACCGGGCGTGGGCGAGCCGAGGGGGCGGTCCGGTCCGGGGGTCGCGGCAGCGGACACGGAGGCCGCCGGGCCCGGTTCGGCGTCGTCGAACGGCGTGGGCAGGAGCCCGGTGCCGGCCGCGACCGCGACCCCGCCGACCATCCCGACGGTCAGCGCGGCGGCCAGTCCGAGGCGGGCGGGGCGGCGCAGGCGGGGGCGGCGGCCGTGCGACCGGACGGGACCGCCGATGCGGACCAGGCCGGCGTCCTCGCCGGGCACGGGCGCGGGCCGGTACGGGAAGCCCGGCTCGTCGCCGGGCGCCGGCTCGCGGGCGGCGGCCCGCCCGGGAGAGAAGGCCGGGCCGGCGTCCGGCGCACGGTCCGCCCGGACCTTGCGGAACGCGGCGAGGGCCGCCGCCTCACCGGGGAGTTCCTCGTCCTCGGGGGCGGGCGGGGCCGACATCGCGGCGAGCGCGCCCAGGGTCCTGGCGAGCCGGTCGGCCTCGTGGCGGTGTGCGGGTGCGACAGCGTTGTCCGCCGTCTCCCCGTCCAGCAGGCGTTCCGCCGTCTCGCGGGTCAGCCAGCGGCCGGTGGAACGACCTTCCGCGGGGCCTGCCGGGGGTTCCGTGCCTCCGGCGTCTCCGGGGAAGACACAGCGATCGTCGGCCATCACACGTCCTTCTGCGTCGGCGCGCACGCATGCGTCACACCGCCGGATGCCACCGCGCGCCCCCTCGGTGCCCGCTGCGCCGGCAGCGCGTCGAGCACGCCCGCCGTGTCCGGGTCCTCGCCGAGCAGCTCGGCGAGCTTCCTGAGCCCGCGGTGCGCGGCCGTCCGTACGGCGCCGGGCCGTTTGCCGAGCGTCTCGGCGGCCGTCTTGGCGTCGAGGCCCACCACCACCCGCAGGACGACCGCCTCGGCCTGGTCCTGGGGCAGGCGGGCGATGAGATCGAGGGTGCGGCCGGTGGCGAGCGCCTCGATGGCCTCGCCGGCGGTGTCGGACTCGGCGGCCCGGCCGGTCAGCTCCGTCTCGTCGCCGACGGCCACGGGCCGGCGCCCCCGCATCCGGATGTGGTCCAGCGCGCGGTTGCGGGCGATCCGGGCGGCCCAGCCGCGGAAACGGTCGGCGTCCCCGCTGAACCGCTCCAGGTCGCGCGCTATCTGGAGCCAGGCCTCCGAGGTCACGTCCTCGGCGTCGAGGTCGCCGACCAGGGTGCGGACGTACCCGAGGAGCCGCGGGTGCACCGAGCGGTACACGGCACGGAAGGCCGCCTCGTCCCCGTCCTGTGCCGCAAGCACCGCGGCTGTCAGCTCCGCGTCGTCCCCCACGTCGTGGTTCCTCGGTCGATGGTGCGGTTCGCCGACCGCAGCCGGTCGGGGCCGCTGATGGTGGCGGCCGCAGTCGGTCACACTGCTCCAGCCCTTCCGCCGTTCGGCGCGAAAGGCACGTTACGACCTGAAACCACCGATCGTCCATGTCCGCACAAGCTGCAACCGACTCGTGACGCGGACGCGCGGGCACCGGGTGTGACAGAAAACGCACACACGGCGCTGTAGGAGGTACGGGTCGCCGCGCGGCCCGTGCCGCGCGACGGCCGGGGCCTCTCCTGTGGGGGGTGGCGGCTCCGGCCGTCGCTTCGGCGGCACCGCCGACCGCCGCACGGACGGCTCGTCACGACGGCACCACGGCTCCGGCCGGCTCGTCACGACGGCACCGTCGACAGGCCCGCCGGCGGGCGGTTACCGGTCCCCGTCCTCGGCCTTCGGCGTCTTCGCGGGCTGCGGCTGGCCGTTTCCGGTGTTCCCCGTGTTTCCGGAGCCTCCGGTGTTTCCGGCGGTTCCGGAGGTCGCAGTGTTCCCGGCCGTTCCGGTCCCGGTTCCGCTGTTTCCGACGGTTCCCGCGCTCGCCGCGTTCCCCGCGTTCCCCGTGTTGCCCGTGTTGCCGGTGTTTCCCGTGTTCCCGCCGGCCGGGCCGGCGGAGCCGGCGCCCTTGTCCCCGCCGCCGTTCCCGGGGGTCGCCGTGGCCGACGCGGTCTGCGCCGCGCAGTAGGCGGTCACGTTCTCCTCGCCGCCCGCGGCGGCGACCAGGCGCTGCCACGCCGTCGCGTCCATCGCCCTGCCCCGGCCCGCCACCTGGTCGTAGGCGCGACAGTGGGCTTCGGCGTCCTCGGCGGACGGCGGCCGGTCCCGGTCCGCGGCGGCGCCGGAGGACGGCGTGGCGGCGGATCCGGCGCGCCGGCCGTCCGGCGTGCTCGCCGACGACGTGCCACGGCCGGCGCCGTCCGCGGTGTCCGCCGAGGAGCCGGCCGAGCCGATCGCGGCGACCGCGACACCGCCGAGGGTGAGGCTCGCCAGGACCACGGAGAGCGTGGCCCGCAGCGAGCGGACGGTGTGCCGCTGTCCACGGGGCCGCCAGTCGTCCCGCCGCCGGGTACGGGCACGGTGCGCGCCGGCGTCCCGCGCGGCCCGGAAGGCGGCGACGGCCTGCCGTTCGCGCTCGGCGCCGCCGGAGGTGTCCCGCAGGGCACGCGCGAGCAGCGCCTCCAGCCGGGCGTGACCACCGTCCACGCCGGGTACGGGGCGGGCGGGGCGGGCGTGTCGGCGATGGACTTCCTCGCCGCCGCTCATCCGTTCACCCATGTCCGATTCCGCCTGTCGTGCTTGTGCGAGCTCTGCCTCCGGGCGCATCCGCCGCCCCTGATCCATACGGGCCGCGACCGTCACCGTTCATGTCGACTCCCCCAGCGTCCGGGGGCCGTCATCCGTCACACCTTCGCCACCGAGCCGGCGCGCGAGCCGTTTCAGGCCCCGGTGGGCGGCCGTGCGGACCGCGCCGGGGCGCTTGCCGAGGACGCGGGCCGCGGCGGGTCCGTCCAGGCCGACCACGACCCGCAGCAGGACGGCCTCGGCCTGGTCGCGCGGCAGTTCGCGCACCAGTTCCAGGGCCCGCTCGGTGGACAGGGACTCCACGACCTGGTCATGGGTGTCGTACCGTCCTGGCAGGTCGAGCACGTCCTGTTCCAGCGTGGCGGCCCGGGGCCGCACGCGCAGCCTGCGCAGATGGTCCAGGGCCCGGTGCCGGGCGATGGTCGCCGTCCAGCCCCGGAATCCCGCCCCGTCGCCCTTGAACCGCCCGAGGTCTCGGGCTATCTCCAGCCAGGCGTCGGAGGCGACGTCCTCGGCGTCGTCGCCCACGATGCCGCGCAGATAGCCGAGCAGCCCCGGTTGCACGATCCGGTACGCGACCGCGAACGCGGCCTCGTCGCCGTCCTGCGCCCGCGCTACCGCCGCGCCCAGTTCCCCGTCGTACGCCTGCGCGCGCCGGGGTTCCCCTCCCTGGCCCAAGACTGTCCTCGTTCGTGCGGAGTTCGTGGCGGGTGCGTGACGAACGCGCCGTACACCGGTCCCGGTCGCGTCCTCGCCCCCACGGTCATCAGCGTCAGGCCTCACGGAAGTGTCACAGGGCGCCGTCGTCGCCGGCTCGGCCCACCCCCGTGGGACCGTGCCGGCGCCGGCGGCGCGCCCCCGGGTCAGGCGGCCGCCCCCTTGGCGGGGGCGCCCCTGCCCGGTGTCCGCCGGGCCCTGCCGTGCAGGGTCAGGTAGAAGGTGCGCAGGGACTCCTCGGTGCCGCCCGCCTCGAAGCGGTTGACGATCTTGCCGAGGGGGTTCCAGACCCGTCCGTCCGGCATGCGCACCCCGACGGGCTGGCCGAACCAGGCCCGCTGCCGCTCGTCGAGGTCGACCCACACCGCGCCGGCCCGGCGGACCAGCACCTCCCCCACGTACGCCCCGAGTTCGACCAGCGTGTCGTGCGCCCGCTCCCGGTCGGCGCCGCCCTTGCGGAGCCCGTCGACCAGGAAGTCGACGACGCGCAGGCTGGCGACGGAGTAGTCCAGCGGCAGCCGGCCGCGTGCGCCGACGCGCGCGACGAATCCGGCCGCGCGGGCTCCCATGCCGTCCGCGTCGTCCATGGCGCCGTCCCTCCTCTCGGGTGGCGGGACCGTCGGGTCAGGCCCCTCCGCCTGCCCCAGCGGATCGGTGCGCGCAAGCATCACGGGTCCCGACTGTGTCACTGGTCACACCGGTGGTGACCAGGGGACCGTGCCGCGGGAAACCGCGGAGGCCGCTGCGGGCCGCACCGTGGTCAGGCCCGGTCCGTGAGGGTCGCGTCCCGGCACAGCAGGCGCAGGGAGCCGTGGCCGCCGAAGCAGCGGCGGGCCTCGTCGACCGGGTCCCACAGCCGGCCGTCGGGGGTGCGGACCCAGTGGTCGCCGCCCGTCGCCCACCACTCGCCGCCGGTCTCGCGGACGATCACCTCACCGCCGTACGCCCCGAGCCCGCGCAGCACGTTCTCGACGGCGCCGTACGGCGTGTCCTCGCGGCGCAGCTCGTCGATCACCCGGTCGACGCGCCACAGGCTCCGCGCCGAGTAGTCGAGGTGCAGCCGCGCGCCCTCGCGCAGCGCGGTCACGGCGTCCGCCGCCCACCGCGCCGGCCTGGCCGCGGCGGAGGGCCGGCCGGCCGGCTGGGTCTGCCCCGGCGCCGGGGCCCCCGTCACGGCGTCCGTCGCGTCCTGAGTCACATTCCACGTCACATACGGAACAGCGAGGTCCGCCCGCATTCCGTCACCGCGCGCCGGGCTGCTCCCGGAACCGGCGCAGGACCGCCCCGTCTTCCCCGCACGAGGGACACGGGAGTGACACTTCCGCCCGCCCGCGCGCTGCCGGAGTGATGAGCGCGTACTTCCACTTCCGCGCCGTACCGGCCTCGGCGCTGCGCAACAGTGCCGGCTGGCTGCGGAGACTCTTCGAAGACGACCAGGACGCGATGCGCGGCCGGATCGGACGGCACCGCGAGAAGATCCTGGACGACCGCTACCCCGACCAACAGCTCCTGTACGCCGACGCCCCGCCGGAGCACGTCGACGCCGGGCCCGGGGCCCATGTGGTCCTCGGCGGCCAGCGGGTCTACGCCACCGGCCCGAAGCAGCCGCCGTTCCTGCTGCTCACCGCGGCCCAGACGACACGGGTGGCGGCGTTCCTCGCCACGTCCGACTTCGACGACCTGTGGCGCCCGGTCCGCCCCGAGCTGCTCCCCCGCTACGGCGGCCCGGCCCAGGAGGCCCGCACCCGTGCCGCCTTCGCCTCCGCCCACGCCGACCTGACGGCCTTCTACACGACGACCGCGCGGTACGGCGACGCGGTGGTGAAGTGGCTGCACTCCTGAGCCGGCGGCCCTGCTGAGCCGAGGGCTCTCCGGAGCCCGCGGCACGCCCGGACCGATGGCACGCCCGGACCGATGGCACACCTGAACCGGCAGCCCGCCCCGCCCGCCCTGGTCAGCCCCGCCCGCGCGCCCTGCGGGAGACCACCGCCCGCAGCACCCGGCGTCCCTCGACGGAGACCTCAAGGGCCCGGCGCAGCCCGCCCGCCCCGTGCCCGGCCAGCACCTCCAGGACGGTGACCTGGCGGCGCAGTTCCGCGGCGGCCAGCGGCGGCATGTCCTCGATGCTGCCCGCGCGGCGGGAGTCGAGCGAGGCGGGGTCGTCGGCCGGGTCGAGGAGCCGGTGGATCCGGAGCGAGGCGACCGAGCAGGCGTCCGCCCAGGCCCGCAGCTGCGCGGCGGTGCGTTCGGCGGGGGCCGCCGCCAGCATCCGCCGGGCGAGCAGGACGGCCTCGTCGCCACCGTCGCCGTCCTCCTCGACGGGGTCCCCGGCGATGCCCGGCTTGCCGCGGATCTGCTCCAGCAGTCCGCCCCATTCGGCCGCGTCGGAGGCGTCCGTGAGGTTCCCCCACAGCGGGCGCAGGATCTCGTCGTCGCCCCCCAGAAGGGGCACGCACCGGTCCAAACAAGCCAGTCCGCTCGCGGCCAGTCCACGCTCGTCGGCCCGGGCGATGAGGTCCACCAGGCTCATGCACGCCTCCCTGTCCGGGGCGCCGCCCTTACGGAGCCCGCACTTCCCCTTACTGCGTGCCACAGCCGAGGAGTGTCACAGGGGAGAGGAGGGAAACTTTTCGGCCAAGCAGCGGAGGCGGCCGCGAGCAGAGCCGCGAAGGGGCCGCGGGGCTCACCCCAGGCGGTCCGCCAGTGCCTTGAACTGCGTCCAGGACAGCTTCGGTGTGCGCGGGTCCCACAGCTTCTGCACGGTCGCCCGCAGCGGCATCCGGATGCCGGCCGCGACCTGGTCCTGCGTCTGGGAGTCGGCCAGGTCGCACCAGACGGCGAAGGTCCCGCCGAGGATCTGGTCGTCGTAGCGCGCGGGCACCGGCGTCGTGCCCCGCAGCACGCGCGGGGTCCACCGCTCGTAGATCCGCTTTCCGGTGGGGTAGACGAAGGTCTGGGGCTCGCCGAGGACGTAGTACAGGTACTCGTCGTTGTAGTTGACGACCTCGCGGCCCGCGCCGAGGTAGTCGACGGGCGGGCGCGCCCCGATCTCCTTGCCGGTCCAGTAGGCGACCTGGAGGGCGGCGTCGGCCTTCACGGAGGTGCCCTTGAAGAAGCCGTCGTTCCAGGCGCGCACGGTGCGGTCGTGGGCGCGGACGGTGTCGGCGCGGTCGTCGAGCCAGCCGGTCGCGAGGTCGGCGACGCCGGCGCCGGAGCCGTACCGCTCGCGCGCGGCGGCGGCGAGCTGCGGGTAGGAGGCCTCGGGGTTCGAGACGGTCAGGGCCTGGTACTCGTCGCCGCCCAGGTGCCACTGCCCGCCGGGGAACAGCTCGGCGTACTCGTCGAGGAGGTCGTCGAGGAGGGCCGCGGAGGCGTCCTTGGAGATGTCGATCGCCCCGCGGGTGGCGACCCCGCGCGCGTTGCGCAGTTGCAGCTCGGGGTGGGCGGCGAGGACGGCGCCCAGGTGCCCGGGCGAGTCGATCTCGGGCACGACGGTGATGTGCCGGCTCTCCGCCAGATCGACGATCTTCGTGACCTGCGCCTTGGTCAGGTGTTGCTTGGAGACGATCTCGGGGTGGGTGTCGGACTCGATCCGGAAGGCCTGGTCGTCGGAGAAGTGCAGCCCGATCTCGTTGAACTTCAGGTCCCCCAGCTCCCGCACCCGGTCCTCGATCCACCCGGGCGTGAAGTTCTTGCGCGCGATGTCCAGCATGAGCCCGCGCCGCGGCTTGGCCGGCTCGTCGCGCACGACGCCCTCCGGCGCCGTACCGCCGCCGTGCACCTCCTGCTTCAGGGTGCGGGTGCCGTAGAACACGCCCGCGTCGGACGGCCCGCTGACGGTCACCCGCCCGCCGCGCACGGTCATGGTGTAGGACTCCGGGTTCGCGCCCTCGTCGTCGTTGAGCGCCAGCCGCAGGTCCCCGGCGCGCACGTCGTCCCGCTCGCCCGCGTACGTCATCCCCAGCTCACCGGCGACCAGCCGGCCCTCGTCGGCCAGGTCCGCGTCGCTCACCACGACCCGCTGCTTCGCCGCAGGCCGCCAGCCGGGACCGCGCGCGGGAGTGTGCGCGCGGACGGCGGGAATCGTCCGCGGGGCTGTGGAGAGGGCGTACGACCGGCTGGGCGCGGGGCTCGCGCCCGACGCCGACGGGGCCGGATCACCGCTCGCGCCGCCGGACGTGCCGGCGGCCCGGTCCGCCGACCCCGCGGGCGTCCCGCCGCCGTCCCCGGAGGCCCAGACGCCCACGCCCGCCCCGAGCACGACGACGAGGCCGCCGGCCAGCAGGGCCCGTCGTACGACTTTCTCCTGCGGCCTCTTCCGCGGCGCCCGGCGCCGATGCCTGTGCCTGCTCACCCCGACAACCTAAGGCCCGCGTCCGGCCGAGGCGCGCCGAGGGAGTCCACCCCCCGTTGCGAAACTCTCCCGTGCGGGTGAAATTCGGATATCCGCCGGACACGTCATGAGCACTCTCGATAGCGTGACGTCACACCTTTCACCGCATCCCCTGCCGCACCCCATGTGACGCGAGGATCCCCACTGCCTGCGCACCGTCTCTCCGACCTTCCGGACCGCGTCGTCCTGCCGGCCCTCCCGGAACAGGCCAGGACCCCTCCGCCGGCCCCCACCGCCCTGGACGGGTTCAACGGCGCGCCCGCGGCCGAGACGCGCCGCGCCCTCCTCACCTGCCTGCGCAGCCCGCGCTGGGCCCACCTCGTCACCGCCCACCGCCCCTACCCCACCCTGGACGCCCTGCTGGCGGCGTCGGACGAGGCGGCGTACGACCTGACGGCGGGGGACCTCACGGAAGCGCTGGCGGCGGAGTCCCTGCCGCCCCTGCCGGCGGACGCCTACGGGGCGGCCCACATGGCGCTCGGCGCCGCGCACGCGGCCTACGAGGCCCGCTTCGGCCACCCGTTCGTGGTCTGCCTTGACGGTGTTCCCCCGCCGGAGGCCCTGGACCACGTCCTGGCGGCCATCCGGTCACGATTGGCGAACGATCCCGAGGAGGAACGGGTGGTGACGGCGGAGGAACTCCGCCGTCTGGCGAGGCAACGGCTGACCGGGCTGCTCTGACGCCGGGAGGCCGCGGCCTCCCGGCTCACGGGGTCCCACCAGCCAGGACACGACCGCAGACCGGGACGAAGGGGGTACTCCACCCCAGATGCCGCAACGCTCGCCCATACGCGTGCCAGTTTGATCACACAAGCAGGCCCCCTGTAAGCCCCGCGCCGCCGCGTGGCTACGATGCTGGGGGCCGGTGGACCGTACCCGGCCGGGCCCGTCCGACACCGAAGCCGGCAGGCCCCAATCCCCGCTCCCGGAGGGTTCTTCCGTGCCGGCTGGAACGCTGTACCGCGGCCGGGAAGGAATGTGGTCCTGGGTGGCTCATCGAGTCACCGGCGTCCTCATCTTCTTCTTCCTGTTCGTACACGTGCTGGACACCGCACTCGTGCGGGTCTCCCCCGAGGACTACGACAAGGTCGTAGCCACGTACAAGACGCCGATCGTCGCCGTGCTGGAGTACGGCCTGGTCGCCGCCATTCTCTTCCACGCGCTGAACGGTCTGCGTGTCATCGCCGTCGACTTCTGGTCGAAGGGCACCCGCTACCAGAAGCAGATGCTCTGGGCCGTCGTCGGCGTCTGGGTCGTGCTGATGCTCGGGGCGATCTACCCCGTCCTCGGCCACGCCGCTCGTGAAGTCTTCGGGAGCTGAGACAGATGGCCACCACTGAAACCTCCGCGTCCGGAGTCGGCCCCGTCGAGGGTGCTTCCCTGTACGACGTCGACCATCCGGCCCCCCTGATCGAGGCCCCGCGCCAGCGGACCAAGAAGTCCCCGAAGTCGACCCGGGGCAACTTCGAGATGGGCGCCTGGCTGTTCATGCGCCTCTCCGGCGTGGTGCTGGTCGTCCTGGTCCTCGGTCACCTGCTGATCCAGCTGGTGCTGGACGGCGGCGTCTCCAAGATCGGCTTCGCCTTCGTGGCCGGCCGCTGGGCCTCGCCGTTCTGGCAGGTCTGGGACCTGCTGATGCTGTGGCTGGCGATGCTGCACGGCGCCAACGGCCTGCGCACGGTCATCAACGACTACGCGGAGCGCGCGAACACCCGCCTGTGGCTGAAGGGCCTGCTCTACACCGCCACGGTGTTCACCATCCTGCTGGGCACGCTGGTGATCTTCACCTTCGACCCGAACATCCGCTAGGCACGGGGCTGAGGCAACCACTCATGAAGATCCACAAGTACGACACCGTCATCGTCGGCGCCGGCGGCGCCGGTATGCGCGCGGCGATCGAGTCGACGAAGCGCAGCCGGACCGCGGTCCTGACGAAGCTCTACCCCACCCGCTCCCACACGGGCGCCGCGCAGGGCGGCATGGCCGCCGCGCTGGCCAACGTGGAGGAGGACAACTGGGAGTGGCACACCTTCGACACGATCAAGGGCGGCGACTACCTGGTCGACCAGGACGCCGCCGAGATCCTGGCGAAGGAGGCCATCGACTCGGTCCTCGACCTGGAGAAGATGGGCCTGCCGTTCAACCGCACCCCGGACGGCACGATCGACCAGCGCCGCTTCGGCGGTCACAGCCGCAACCACGGCGAGGCCCCGGTCCGCCGGTCCTGCTACGCGGCCGACCGCACCGGCCACATGATCCTCCAGACGCTGTACCAGAACTGCGTGAAGGAGGGCGTGGAGTTCTTCAACGAGTTCTACGTCCTCGACCAGCTGATCACCGAGGTCGACGGCGTCAAGAAGTCGGCCGGCGTCGTGGCGTACGAGCTGGCCACCGGCGAGATCCACGTCTTCCAGGCGAAGGCCGTGATCTACGCCTCGGGCGGCACCGGCAAGTTCTTCAAGGTGACGTCGAACGCGCACACGCTGACGGGTGACGGCCAGGCGGCGGTCTACCGCCGCGGCATCCCGCTGGAGGACATGGAGTTCTTCCAGTTCCACCCGACCGGCATCTGGCGCATGGGCATCCTGCTGACGGAGGGCGCCCGCGGTGAGGGCGGCATCCTCCGCAACAAGGACGGCGAGCGCTTCATGGAGAAGTACGCGCCCGTCATGAAGGACCTGGCGTCGCGCGACGTGGTGTCCCGGTCCATCTACACGGAGATCCGCGAGGGCCGCGGCTGCGGTCCCGAGGGCGACCACGTGTACCTCGACCTCACCCACCTCCCGCCGGAGCAGCTGGACGCCAAGCTGCCGGACATCACCGAGTTCGCGCGCACCTACCTCGGTATCGAGCCGTACACGGACCCGATCCCGATCCAGCCCACCGCGCACTACGCGATGGGCGGCATCCCGACGAACGTCGCCGGTGAGGTGCTGGCCGACAACACCACGGTGGTGCCCGGTCTGTACGCCGCCGGTGAGGTCGCCTGCGTGTCCGTGCACGGCGCCAACCGGCTGGGCACGAACTCGCTGCTGGACATCAACGTGTTCGGCAAGCGCGCGGGCATCGCCGCCGCCGAGTACTCCCAGAAGGCCGACTTCGTCGAGCTGCCGGAGGACCCCGCGTCCCTGGTCGTCGCGCAGATCGAGCGGCTGCGCAACTCCACGGGCACCGAGCGGGTGTCGACGATCCGCCGCGAGCTGCAGGAGACCATGGACGCCAACGTCATGGTGTTCCGCACCGAGCAGACGATCAAGACGGCGGTCGAGAAGATCGCCGAGCTGCGCGAGCGCTACCTGAACGTCTCGATCCAGGACAAGGGCAAGCGGTTCAACACCGACCTGCTGGAGGCCGTCGAGCTGGGCAACCTGCTCGACCTGGCCGAGGTCATGGCCGTCTCCGCCCTCGCCCGCAAGGAGTCCCGCGGCGGTCACTACCGCGAGGACTACCCGAACCGCGACGACGTCAACTTCATGCGCCACACCATGGCGTACCGCGAGGTCGGCGACGACGGCACCGAGTCCATCCGTCTCGACTACAAGCCGGTCGTCCAGACCCGCTACCAGCCGATGGAGCGTAAGTACTGATGGCTACCCCCGTTCTGGACAAGTCGGACGCGGCCCCCGAGCCGGGTTTCGCCGACTCCCCGTACATCACCGCCGTCTTCCGGATCCGCCGGTTCAACCCGGAGGTCTCGGCCGAGGCGACCTGGGAAGACTTCCAGGTGGAGATCGACCCCAAGGAGCGTGTCCTCGACGCCCTCCACAAGATCAAGTGGGAGCTGGACGGCAGCCTGACGTTCCGCCGTTCCTGCGCCCACGGCATCTGCGGTTCCGACGCGATGCGGATCAACGGCAAGAACCGCCTCGCGTGCAAGACGCTGATCAAGGACATCAACCCGGCGAAGCCGATCATGATCGAGCCCATAAAGGGCCTGACGGTCCTGAAGGACCTCGTGGTCGACATGGAGCCGTTCTTCCAGGCGTACCGCGACGTCATGCCCTTCCTCATCACGAAGGACACCAACGAGCCGACGCGTGAGCGGCTCCAGACGGCCGAGGACCGCGAGCGCTTCGACGACACCACGAAGTGCATCCTGTGCGCCGCGTGCACGTCCTCGTGCCCGGTGTTCTGGAACGACGGGCAGTACTTCGGCCCGGCGGCCATCGTCAACGCGCACCGCTTCATCTTCGACTCGCGCGACGAGGCCGGCGAGCAGCGCCTGGAGATCCTGAACGACCGTGACGGCGTGTGGCGTTGCCGTACGACGTTCAACTGCACGGACGCCTGCCCGCGCGGCATCGAGATCACCAAGGCGATCCAGGAAGTCAAGCGGGCGCTGATCACCCGCCGCTTCTGATCCCGGCGACTCGGGCCCGGGCCGTCCCGGTCCGGGCGACACGCCGAGGGCCCCGCTCCGCGCAGCGATGCGCGAGCGGGGCCCTCGGCGTTGAGCGGGCGGGGATCAGCCGCGCAGGACGCGGCCCTGGGCGTCGGTGCGGTCGTTGCTCGTCAGGAACAGGATGCCGTCGATGAGCGCCCAGATGCCGAGGCCACCGCAGGTGAGGAGCTGGGCGACGCCCACGCCGACGGAGCCGACGTAGAAGCGGCCGATGCCGAGGTAGCCCAGGAAGAGCTGGAGGATGCCCGCGACGATCTTCGACTTGTCGGAGTACGGACGGCCCAGCGGGTCGACGCCGTAGGGGGCTTCGGGGGTGGGGACGGTCATGAGAACTGCTCCTGGATTGCTTCGTGTTGCGGCGATCCCGGAACTGGTTGCTCCGGGACGGGGAGTCCAGGAGGGATGCGAGTTCTACGTACGCCGAGCTTGCGCCGACCGTGCGTCGGCAACGTCCGAGCACGCTTTTCAGCCGTGCGGACGTCCCCCCTGTGAGCCGTGAGCCTAGAGAACGCCGAAGGTAAGAAGGGAGTAGGAACGAACGATCGTTCCTATTCCGTGATCAATTCCCGCCAATCGCCGGGTATCCGGAAGGTTTTGCGCACCGTCGTCCGGGCGGCGCGGGGCGGGGTCAGGCGGGGTCAGGCGGGGCGCTCTAGAAGACGTTGCGCGCGACGGTCCACGTCACGGCGAGGCCCAGGATCACGGCCTGGACGCGCGGGCTGAACGCGGGTCGCCAGCGGCGGCCGCGCAGCCCCTCCCACATCCAGCGGCCCAGCAGCACGAGGGCGAAGGGCGAGGCGAGGAGCAGGGCCCGGTTGTCCAGCCAGGCGGCGCCGAGGTGACCGTGCATCAGGTCGTACGTCATGCGGGTGCCGCCGCACGCGGGGCACAGCAGGCCGGTGACGAAGCGGAACGGGCACCGGGGCAGCAGGTGCCCGCCCTCGTGCGGGTCGGTGACGTACAGGTGGGCCGAACCGGCCAGACCGGCGGCGAGCACCGCGAGGGGTGCCGCCGCCGGGTGTCGCAGGAGGGAGCCGGGCTCCCCGCCCACCACGTCAGCCACGCAGGATCCGGCCCTGGGCGTCGGTCTTGTCGTTGCTGGTGAGCAGGATGATGCCGTCGATCAGCGACCAGATACCGAGGCCACCACAGGTGAACAGCTGGGCGAGACCCATGCCGACGTGGCCGGTGTAGAAACGGCCGACGCCCAAGGTACCGACGAACAACTGGAGGACCCCGGCGATGATCTTCGACTTGTCGGAGAGAGGCCGGCCGTAGGGGTCGTAGCCGTAGGGGGCGTTGGGGTCACCGGTGTAGGCGCCGGGCGGGACGGCACCGGGGGGCGGGTAGCCGCCCTGCTGGTAACCGGCCTGCGGGTAGCCCGGCTGCTGGTAGCCGGGCTGCTGGTAGCCGCCCTGCTGCTGTCCGCCCTGCGGGTACCCGTAGGGGCCGGGCTGGCCGGCGTTGGGGTACCCGTAGCCGGGCTGGGGCGGCTGCTGGGGCTGCTGGGGCTGCTCTGTCACGGTGGGTTCTCCCCCGAAGTCACACGATCGATCGGATGCACGTCATCTTGCATGACACGACGTGCCCTGAAGAAGTCAGGTGGTCCATCGTCCTACGCGGTGGCGAGTTCGCACCACACGTACTTCCCCCGGCTCCCGGATCCCCCCGACGGCTGCCACCCCCAGACCTCGGAAGAGGCCCGCACCAGCCCGAGCCCGCGCCCCTCCTCCCCCTCGCCGAAATCGTCCGACTCCGCCGGAAACCGGGGCGGTTCGGGGTCCGCGTCCCACGCCCCGATCCACAGCACCCCCTCCGCCCACCGCACGCGCAGCGCCGCGGGCCCCTCGGTGTGCCGTACGGCGTTGGACACCAGCTCGGCGGCGAGCAGCTCGGCGGTGTCGACGAGGCCGATCAACCCGTGGAGGGTGAGGACCAGCCGGAGCGTGCGGCGGCAGACGGTGACGGCGCGGGGGTCACGGCACGTGAGGCGGCAGCACTGCTCAGGACCGGGCGGGTGCAGATGAGCCACATCGAGTCCGGCCTGACCGGCGTGAGCGAGGAACGACTGCGCCGCCTCGCGTCCCACTACTCCTGCACGGAGACCGATTTCGTCGACGCGCTGGTCGCCATGGCCACCGACCGGACACGCGGCTGGTGGGAGGAGTACAGGGGTCTGCTGCCGACGCCGTTCCTGGACCTGGCGGAGTTGGACCACCACAGCTCGTTCCGTCAGGAGGTGGCCATCCTGTTCGTACCGGGCCTCCTGCAGACGGAGGACTACGCACGCGCGGTCTTCTCTTCGCGGGTTCCCGAACTGACGGACACCGAGCTTGAGTTGCGCATCCGGCACCGGATGACCCGGAGCGCGGTGATCGGAGACTCCTCGCCCATCCCCTACGACGTGGTGATCCACGAGGCGGCACTTCGGATCCAGGTCGGCGACCGCGCCACCACGCGGGCTCAACTCGCCCGGCTCCTCGAACTGTCCGACGCGGAACACATCGCCCTACGGATCATCCCCTTCGATCTGGAGGGCTTCGCCAGGGCCTCGAGCACCATGATGTACATGGGCGGCCCCCTCCCCAAGCTGGACACCGTCGTGCGCGACGCACCCCATGGCTCGGTCTTCATCGATTCCGAGGCACAACTCGGCACCTATCGAACGCGCTTCCGTAAGGTGGAGGAAGTGTCACTCGCACCCGACCGTTCGCGTGACTTCATCCACAGACTGGCCAAGGAACTGTGAGGCGCCCCGTGACCACTCCCCACAACTGGCGGAAGTCCTCCTACTCGGGCGAGGGTGACGGCAACAACTGCGTGGAGATCGCCCACTCGACCACCCAGGTCGCCGTCCGCAACTCCAAGGCCCCCGCCCGCGCCACCCTCACCTTTTTGGCGCCCGCCTTCGCCACGTTCGTCGAGACCCTGAAGAAGAACCCGGCCGCCTGACCCGGAACAGCCGGGTGCGGCCACCTGCGTGGCACGCACCGGCGGCAGCGATCGCATGAAGCGGCGTCGACAATCACGGTTTCGTGCCCGTTTCCCACCTATTCTGACGTTATGTCAGACGACCAGTCCTACGAACTGCTCGGGTTCGACAACGTCCTGCTGCCCGTCGGCGACCTCGGCGAGGCCGTCGAGTTCTACGAGCGGGCCGGGTTCTCGGTGGCGTTCCGGTTCGACGAGGCGGGGATCGCCTTGCTGAAGGTCGGGGGCGAGACGCCCGGCATCCTGCTGCGCGTGGAGGAGGCGCTCGGGCACCGGCCGCCGCCGTGGGCCTCGCCGCGGCTGTGGCTGGAGGTGCCGGACGCGCGCGCGGCGGCCCGCGCGCTGGCGGACGCCGGCATCCAGCCCCTGGACGAGCCGTTCCCGGTGGCCACCGGCTGGACCGCCGAGGTCGCCGACCCCTGGGGGAACGTCCTCGGCCTCACGGACTACTCCAAGCGGCCGGAGCTGGGCCGCCGGACGTGACACGGGGCGGGGCGCGGGGCGGGCGGCCCCGGTGCCGCTGGGCGGGCTGACCGCCGTACCACCCGGCGCGGGTCCTGGGCCGCGCGTCCCCGCCGGTGACGGCGGTCCTCACCCTCACTGGTTAGGCTCCCTCCCGTGCCCGCGAACAACGACGGCCCCGCCGAGGCCGCTCCCCCGACCCGGTCCTCCGAGGCCGTCGCCCCGACCAAGTCGGAGCAGACCCGCGCGCGGATCCTTCAGACGGCGATGCGGCTGTTCCAGGAGCGCGGCTACGACCGGACCACGATGCGGGCCATCGCGCAGGAGGCAGGGGTCTCCGTCGGCAACGCGTACTACTACTTCGCCGGCAAGGAGCACCTGATCCAGGGCTTCTACGACCGGCTCGCCGCCGAGCACCGGGCGGCGATCGGGGAGCTGCTGGAGCGGGAGACGGAGCTGGAGGCGCGGCTGGCGGGCGTGCTGCGGATCTGGCTGGACGTGGCCACGCCATACCACGAGTTCGCGGTGCAGTTCTTCAAGAACGCCGCCGACCCGGACAGCCCGCTCAGCCCCTTCTCCCCGGAGTCGGAGCACGCGCGCAACGAGGCCATCGGGGTCCACCGGACGGTGCTGGCCGGTTCGAAGGCGAAGGTGCCGGAGGAACTGCGGGAGGTGCTGCCCGAGTTGATGTGGCTGGCCCAGATGGGTCTCGTCCTGTACTGGATCTTCGACCGCACCGAGGGCCGCGAGCGCAGCTACCGGCTCGCCGAGCGGGGCGCGCGCCTGACCGCGCGCGGTGTGGCGCTGGCCCGCTTCCGGGTGCTGCGGCCGCTCGTCCACGAGGTGCACGAGCTGTTCACGGACTTCCTGCCCGGCATGACGAAGGCCCTGCCGGACCCGGCGAAGAAGCAGAAGGAGCAGCCGCCGGGCCCGGCCGACCGGGAGGACTGACGTCCGCGGGGGCGTCCCGCGTCAGCGCGGCGCGTCCACCTCCCCCGGCTCCAGTTCCACGTCGACGGCCAGCGGCTCGCCCGCGACCAGCACCTGCCGGGCGCACGAGGCGTACGAAGGTGCCGTGGTCGCCAGCAGGTACGTCCCCGGCGCCGGGACCGAGAGGATGTAGGAGCCGTCGGCGAGCGAGACGACCCGGTCCACCTGGCGTCCGCCCTTCGACATCAGGGTGACCGCCGCGCCCTCGACGGGGTCGCCGGCCGGGTCGCGGACGTAGCCGTGGACGGCCGAGGCGGGGCCGTCGGCGTGCGGGACGGCCCCGCCGGCCTCCTCCCGCGGTTCCACCGCCAGGTGCGGCAGCCGCTTGTCCAGCCAGGCCGGCAGCCACCAGTTGGACGTGCCCAGCAGGTGCATGACGGCCGGGACGAGGGCCGTACGCAGGATGAACGCGTCCAGGGCGACCGCAGCCGCCAGGCCCACGCCGGCCATCGCGGCGCCCGAGTCGCCGCTGAGGACGAACGCGAGGAACACGCAGACCATGATCAGGGCCGCGGAGTTGATGACCCGGCTGGTCTCGGCGAGGCCGACGCGCACCGCGCGGGCGTTGTCGCGCGTGTGCACCCACTCCTCGTGCATCCGGCTGACCAGGAACACCTGGTAGTCCATCGACAGGCCGAACAGCAGCGACAGCATGATGATCGGCAGGAAGGCGTTGATCGGGCCCTCCTTGCCGAGGCCGAGCAGTTCCAGACCCCAGCCCCACTGGAAGACCGCGACGAGCACGCCGAAGGAGGCCGCCGCCGCGACCAGGTTCATCAGGGCCGCCGTCAGCGGCACCATCAGGGAGCGGAAGGCCACCAGCAGGAGCAGGAAGCCCAGGCCGATGATCGTCGCGACGAACAGGGGCAGGCGGTCCCCGGTGACGGTCGCGAAGTCCTTGGAGACCGCGGTGACCCCGCCGACGTGCGCCTCGACACCGGCCCCCGGGATCACCTCGTCGCGCAGCCGGTCGATGAGGGTGTCCGTCTCCGCGGACTGCGGTGAGGTCGTGGGGATCACCTGGACGACGGTGACGCCCTGGGCGGGCGGCAGCGCGGTGACCCGGGCGACCCCCTCGGTGCCCTCGACGTCCTTGACGAGGGCGGTGGTGTCGCCGTCCGACACGACCACCTGGAGGGGGCCGTTGAAGCCGGGGCCGAAGCCCTCGGCGAGCAGGTCGTAGGCCTGCCGGGTGGTCGTGGTGCTGTCGTCGTTGCCCTGGTCGGTGGCGCCCAGGCGCAGCGAGAGCACGGGCAGGGCGAGGACGGCCATGACCGCCAGGGCGAGCGCGGCGATCCGCCACGGCCGCCGCTGCACGCCCGCCGACCAGCGCAGGGCGAGCCCCGTCGCCTTCTCCGGCTCGGGGCCGGTCGTCGCGAGCATGCGCCGCTGCCTGCGGCTGAGCACGCGCGGGCCGAGGAAGCCGAGCAGCGCCGGGAGCAACGTGGTGGCGGCCAGGACGCTGAGGACGACGGTGAGGGAGGTGCCGATGACGACGCCGTCCAGGAAGCGCAGGTTCGTCACCAGCATCCCGGCGAGCGCGATGCACACGGTGCCGCCCGCGAACAGGACGGCCCGGCCCGAGGTGTCGAGGGCGGTGACCGTCGACTCCTCCGGGTCCATGCCGCGCAGGACGCCCTTGCGGTGCCGGGTGACGATGAACAGGGCGTAGTCGATGCCGACGCCCAGGCCGATCAGCGAGGACAGCAGCGGCGCCAGGTCCGGGATGTCGGTGACGTGGCTGAGCAGCTGGGTGGAGAACATGCCGGTGCCGACGCCGAAGACGGCCACGCCGATCGGCAGCAGCATCGCGAACAGCGAGCCGAAGGCGAGGAACAGCACGACCGCCGCGGCGGCCAGGCCGACCATCTCGGCGAGGCCGGTCGGCGGCTCCTGCACCCGCTGGACGGCCTGTCCGCCCAGCTCGACGTCGAGTCCGTCGCGCCGCGCGTCCCGCGCGGTGTCGACGACGTCCTGGACGAGTTCCTTGGGCACCGCGTTCGCCTGGTCGGTGAAGGTGACCTGGGCGAACGCGATCCGCCCGTCCCGGCTGACCTGGGCCGCGCCCTCGGGGCCCGCGTACGGGCCGGTGACGCCGCCGACGCCCTTCATGCCGGCGATCTCCTCCAGCGCGGGCTGGATCCGGGCCCGTACCTCCGCGTCCCGGACCGAGCCCTCGTCCACCTTCCAGACGACCGTGTCGGTGTCGCCCGCGCGCGCGGGGAACGCCTTCTCCATCAGGTCGTACGCCTTCTTGGAGTCCGTGTCGGGGAGGGAGAACACGTTCGCGTAGTCCGTGCCCGCGGACGAGGCCGAGAAGCCCAGTCCGAACAACGCCCCCACCCACAGCAACAGGACCACCAGCCGGTGCCGATAGCACCATCGCGCCAATGCCGCCACGCTCGAGCTCCTTCGTCGTCGGTCGGTCCCCCAGGTCCTGGCCACCAGGATCGGTGCCACCGCCCGCGCGTGGCGGTCGACTGCCCCGACTCTCAGGAAACTCCAAAGCGGGAACCGGCCCCGTCGTCGGCGGCCGCGCCGATACTGGGGGCATGACGACGGCCCCCGGCACCGTGCTGGTCGTGGAGGACGAGCCGAGCATCGCGGACGTCCTCGCCATCGCCCTGCGCTTCCACCGCTTCGAGGTCCTGACCGCGGGCACCGTCCGCGAGGCCCTCGCCCTCGCCGGCCGCGTCCGGCCCGATGTGGCACTCCTCGACGTGATGCTGCCCGACGGCGACGGTCGCGCCCTCGGACGGGAGCTGCGCGCGCGGCGGCCGGAGCTGGCCCTGGTCTTCCTGACCGCGCGGGACGCGCCCGCGGAGATCGTCGGCGCCCTCGGTTTCGGCGACGACTACATCACCAAGCCGTTCGACATCGACGTGGTCGTCGCCCGCGTCACGGCGGTCCTGCGCCGCACCCGGCCCGCCGACGTCCTCCCCCCGCGCCCGCCGCTGCGCTACGGCGACCTGGAACTGGACGAGGCGACGTACTCGGTGCACCGCGCGGGCCGCACCGTCGAACTGACCCCCACCGAGTACGCGCTGCTGCGCTTCCTGGTGCGCAACGGCGGCCGGATCGTGCCCAAGGAGCAACTCCTGCGCCACGTCTGGCAGTACGAGCACGCCCCGGCCGAGTCGACCGTCGTCGAGACGTACGTCAGCTATCTGCGGCGCAAGCTCGACGCGCTGGGACCGCCCGTGATCACCACGCGGCGGGGCGTGGGGTACGGGCTGGCGTGAGGCGGCTGCACCGGCGCGGCATGCACTCCCTGCGCGTGAAGCTGACCGCGGCCAACGTGGCGCTGCTCGCGCTCGGCATCGTCGCCGCGACCGCCTTCAGCCTGATGACCATGCGGCACTACCTGCTGGACCAGGCCGACTCCGAACTGACCAAGACCCGTGCCTCGCTGAGCGGTTCGGGCCTCACGCTGCGGAAGATCGACTCCCTGAGCGTGCTCGGTTTCGTCCGCGACCGGCTGATGCCCGAGCGGTCCGGGGAACTGCCCACGCCCGACTCCGTCTTCGTCGTGATCGGCCGCGACGGAGCGGCGGTGGCCGTCCTCGGCGTCGAGCCGACCGACACCCAGAGGGGACTGGCGCGGGCCGTCGAGGACCCCGCCGCCCTCGCCCGCGACCCGGAGCCGCACGACGTCACCGTGGACGGCGCCGCCTACCGGGCGACCGCGATCCGGCTCTCCGACGGCACCTGCATCCTGCTGGCCGTCTCCACCGACGCCGTGCACAAGGGCATGGTCAAGGCGCTCAAGCTCGACCTCGCCGTGGGCTCCCTGCTGCTGGCGCTGCTGGCCTGTCTGACGCTGTTCAGCGTGCGGCGGCGGATGCGGCCGCTGGAGGACATGGTGGAGACCTCCTCGGCGATCGCCGAGGGCGACCTCACCCGGCGGGTGCCCTCCCGCCACGACCCCACCCAGGAGGTCGAGCAACTGCGCCTGGCCCTCAACTCGATGCTCCACCAGGTGGAGACGGCGTACCGCACGCGCGAGCGCAGCGCGGCCCAGCTGCGCCGGTTCGTCGCGGACGCCTCGCACGAGCTGCGCACCCCGCTGTCCGCGATCCGCGGCTACCTCCAGCTGTACGACCAGGGCATGCTGCGCGACCCGGCCGAGCGGCGGCGTGCCTGGGACCGGATGAACGGCGAGGTGGACCGCATGGGCCGGCTCGTCGACGAGCTGCTCACCCTGGCCCGTCTCGACCAGCGGCCCGAGCTGCGGCTGCGCAACGTGGACGTGAGCCGGCTGGTGCGGGACGCGGCGGAGGACCTGCGGGCCCAGCAGCCGGACCGGCCCGTCACGGTCGACGCGGCCGGGGCGGTCCTGGTGCGGGCCGACGAGTCGGGGCTGCGCCAGGTCCTCGGCAACCTCCTGGCCAACGTCCGCACGCACACGCCCGCCGACGTGCCGGTCCGGCTGGCCGTGACGCGCGCCGACGACGTCGTGCGGCTGTCGGTGCAGGACGAGGGGCCGGGGCTGGCCGCGGAGGACGCGGCGCGGGTCTTCGACCGCTTCTTCCGCGCGGGCGGCGGCGCGGGCAGCGGGCTGGGCCTGGCGATCGTGCAGGGCGTGGTGGACGCCCACGGCGGCGAGGTGGGCGTCCGCACGGCGCCGGGCGAGGGCCTGACGGTGACGGTACGGCTGCCGGGCCGCCCGGCGGAGTGCGGCTAGCCGCTCCGCCGGGCGGTCGTCAGGCGGTCGTCAGGCCTGCTTCGACGCCAGTTCGATGACCGTGATGTCCGAGGGGGCGCCCACGCGCGTGGGCGGGCCCCAGGCGCCTGCGCCGCGCGAGACGTACAGCTGGGTGTCGCCGTAGCGCTCCAGGCCCGCGAGGGTCGGGTTCGTGGCGGCGGCGAGGAGGTTGCCGGGCCAGAGCTGGCCGCCGTGGGTGTGGCCGGAGAGCTGGAGGTCGACGCCGTGCTCGACGGCGTCGTGGATCTGCACGGGCTGGTGGGCGAGGAGCACGCACGCGCGCGTGCTGTCCCGGCCGCCGAGGGCCTTCGCGAAGTCGGGGCCCCGGCCCTCGCTCTCGCCCGCGACGTCGTTGACGCCGGCCAGGTCGAACCACGGCAGTTCGGTCCGCGCGTTCTCCAGGGGCAGCAGGCCCAGCCGCCGCACCTCCTGGACCCACTGCCCGGCGCCGGAGAAGTACTCGTGGTTGCCGGTGACGAAGAAGCTGCCGTGCCGGGCCCGCAGCTGCGCGAGCGGGGCCGCCGCCGGGCCCAGGTCCTTCACGCTGCCGTCGACCAGGTCGCCGACGACCGCGATCAGGTCGGGCTGCGTGCCGTTGACGGTGTCGACGACCTTCTGCGCGAAACCGCGGCCGAGGACCGGGCCCAGGTGGATGTCGCTGACGACCGCGATCCGGTAGCCGTGCGCCGCGCGCGGCAGTCTGGCCAGCGGGACGGTGACCCGCTTCACCCCGGGGCCCCGCAGCACGCCGTAGGTGCCGTGGCCGACGGTCCCGGCGGCGGCCACGGCCGCGGCGCCGCCGATGACGCGGGACACGAACAGGCGGCGGGAGGGGGCGGCGGGGCGCGGGGGGCCGGTGTCCTGCGGGGGCCGCGGCTCCTCGGGCGGCGCGGGCGTTCCGGGTCCGGGCGGGGACGACGGCACGGTCTCGGGCTCCTCGTCCCGCGCCTCCACCGGCACCGGCACCCGGGCGGCCGCCCGCCGCTCCAGGACGCGCCGCAGCAGGGGGCGTACGGCCTCGCCCGCCAGGACCGCCAGCAGCAGGTACACCGACAGCGCGAGCCACAGGAAGCCGGGCCAGGCCAGGACGCGCTGGAGCCAGAAGGGGGCGCCGGCGCGTTCGGCGACGAGGGCGCCGACGGCGAGGGCCCAGCCGCCCGCGATCAGCACCGCGCCGCCGCGCCGGACCCGGCCTGGGGCGCTGGTCGTGTCGCGGAACAGGCGGCGCCACAGGTACCAGTTGGCCCCGACGAGAACCGCCAGGGCGAGCAGCACGAAAAGGATGGCCACGGTGTTCGTATCCCCGCTGTGGGCTCAGGACGTCGGGCTGCCGGCGTCGGAGGTCGGGCGTCGGGCGTCGGGCTATGAGGTTCGGCGCAGTGCGCGCAGTCCGCGCAACCCGATGGCCCCGACGACCGTCCCCAGTACGAAGGAGACGACGGCGAGCGTCAGATGGACCCAGAAGTAGGCCGTGGGGTCGCCGTCGTCGAACGCGAGCCCGCTGCTGTCCTTGATCAGGTTTTTGACGAAAGTGACCCAGATGACCCAGCTCCACACCCCGAAGGCGAGAAGGAACCAGGACACCGGACGGCTGAGCTTCATGCGTTCAGTATCGCCGCCCGCTGTCCGGTTCCATGACGGGGGTGGGGAGGGGGGCGGGACTTCCCGTCGTCTGCCAGGTACTTTCTCCGTCGTGCCCGCACCCTTGAAGCAGACCGCCAGGCGAACCCTGCTGGTGACCTCCGCGACCCTCGCGTCCCTCGCGCTGACGGCGCCCGTGTCCCTCGCCGCGCCGACCCCGTCGCCCTCGGCCCCGGCCTCCGGTTCGCCGTCCGCCTCCCCCTCGGCTTCGGCTTCGGCTTCGGCTTCGGCTTCGGCTTCGACCAGTGCGTCCGCCACTCCCCCGGCGAAGATGTCGTCGCTGGGCGGCGCCCGCCTCGGGCAGGCCGGGACACAGGTCCAGCTCGCCGGCGGCGCGCCGGTGCTGCCGAAGGACCTCACCGCGCGGTCCTGGATCGTCGCGGACGCCGAGTCCGGCGAGGTGCTCGCCGCGCACAACGCGCACTGGCGGCTGCCCCCGGCGAGCACCCTGAAGATGCTCTTCGCCGACACCGTCCTGCCGAAGTTCCCCAAGGCCACGCAGTACAAGGTCCAGCCGGAGGACCTGGCGGGCGTGGGCGCCGGCTCCAGCATGGTCGGGATAAAGGAGGGCGAGACCTACTCGGTCCACGACCTGTGGCTCGGCGTCTTCCTGCGCTCCGGCAACGACGCCGTGCACGTCCTGTCGTCCATGAACGGCGGCGTCGCGGCCACCGTGCAGCAGATGAACGACCACGCCGACGAACTGCAGGCCCTGGACACCGACGTGATCTCGCCCGACGGGTACGACGCCCCCGGCCAGGTCTCCTCGGCCTACGACCTGACGCTGATCGCCCGCTCCGGCCTCCAGAAGCAGGACTTCCGCGAGTACTGCTCGACGCTGACCGCGAAGTTCCCGGGCGCCACGACGAAGAACAAGAAGGGCCGGACGGTCCGCGAGACCTTCGAGATCCAGAACACCAACCGGCTGCTGACCGGCGACTACGACATCACCCAGTACCAGGGCATCGCGGGCGTCAAGAACGGCAACACCACCGACGCGGGCGCCACCTTCACCGGCGTCGCCGAGCAGGGCGGGCGGGTCCTGCTGGTCACGGTGATGAACCCGGAGAAGGACGACCACAACGAGGTCTACAAGGAGACCGCCGCCCTCTTCGACTGGGGTTTCCAGGCGGCCGGCAAGGTGGCACCGGTGGGCGAGCTGGTCCCGCCGCGGAGTGCCGCGCAGGCCAGCGCGCAGCCCGGCGCGAACTCCGGCGAGGGCGGGGAGGCCGGCGGCGTCGGCAACGTGTCCGAGCGGCCGGTGGCGGGCGCGGTCGCGAAGAACGGCTCCGGTGGCGTCGGGATCGCCATGGCGATCGCCGGCGGGGCGCTGGTGCTGCTCGCCGGTGCGGCGTTCCTGGTCAACCGCCGGTGGCCGCTGCCGGATCTGGTGCGCCGCCGCCGCTGACCCTGTCCGGGGCGCCGGTTCCGGTGTCGGACCCGGTGTCGGTCCCTGCGTCGGCGCCGGTGTCGGCGCCGGCGGATCCCGTCGCGGTCCACGCGGCGCAGAACAGGACCAGTTTCGCCGTGAAGTTGATCCACAGCAGCAGGGCGATGGGCACGCCGAAAGCGCCGTACATGCTCTTCGTGGCCACGCCCTGCAGGTAGCCGCTGAGCAGCAGCTTCAGCAGTTCGAAGCCGACGGCGCCGGTGAGCGCCGCCACGGTCAGGCGGCGGCGCGGCGGCTCCACGCCCGGCAGCAGCGTCAGGACGTACAGCAGGAGCAGGAAGTCCGCGAGGACGGCGACGAGGAACGCGGCGACGCGCAGCAGGATGCCGCCCCAGCCGGACTGGTCGATGCCCGCCTGCTCGATGATCCAGCCGACCATCGCGGAGGCGACGGTGGAGATGGCGAGGGTGGCGAGGACGGCACCGCCGAGTCCGAGGAGGATGCCCAGGTCCTTGAGCTTGCGCAGGAGCGGGTTCTCCTCCTCGTCGGGCATTTCCCACACCGCGCGCAGGCATTCGCGCGCCGATCCGGCCCAGTTGACGCCGGTGAACAGCAGGGCGGCGCCGGCGATGAGGCCGACGGTGCCGGCGTTCTGCACCAGGCTGTCGATGTTCAACCGGTCGGAGATGCCGGGCACCTGGTCGGTGATCCTGTCCTGGAGTTCCTTCTGCCGCTCGGGACCGAGGGTGGCGGCGCCGATCGTGGCGGCCACGGTGAGCAACGGGAAGAGCGCGACGAAGCTGGTGAACGTCATCGCGGCGGCCAGCATCGTCCACTGCACCCGGTCCAGCCGCTCGTACGACCGCCACGCGTGCGTGGCCGCCACCCGCGTGATCCACGGCCCGATTCCGGGGAGCTTTTTCAGCCAGTCCATGATCCGACTCCCCTGGTGAGATGTGCGCGGTGCTCCGGCCGGGCACGCGTGCCCGTTCTTCTACCCCCGAATACCCCCGAACCCCCGAACCCCGGGACGGTGGCCGGCGGCGGGGCGGCGTGTCACCAGTCGGCCACCGCCAGACCGTACATGGTGAGCCAGGCCAG
Organism: Streptomyces sp. NPDC051051; assembly: GCF_040682975.1. Lineage (NCBI taxonomy): Bacteria > Bacillati > Actinomycetota > Actinomycetes > Kitasatosporales > Streptomycetaceae > Streptomyces > Streptomyces sp. NPDC051051. Next base: position 3,929 of record NZ_JBFBCB010000025.1, on the reverse strand, counting down.
GCCGATCAGGGCGAGGGCGCGGTCGCCGAGGACGACCTCCTCGGGTTCGCCCGCGGTGCCGCGGTCGGCGAAGACGGCGTAGCGCAGCACGGCCAGGACGAAGGCGACCACGGACAGCTGGCGCCAGGGCAGCACGCTGGTGTGCGGGACGCCGCCCTCCTCCAGCGCCCACAGGCAGTAGCCGAGCACGGCGACCCCGGCCGCGAGCTGCCAGACGAAGCGCAGGTAGCCGGTGGTGTACTCGGTGAGCAGCGCGCGGGTGGCGCCCGGCGTCCCGGCCATCTGCACGGCCTCGGAGTAGCGCTTGGCCGACACCATGAACAGCGCCCCGAAGCCGGTGGTGATGAGGAACCAGCGCGACAGCGGGATGCCGAGCGCGAGCCCGCCGACCACGGCCCGCATCAGGAAGCCGGTGGTGACGACGACGAGGTCGACGACGAGGACGTGCTTCAGGCTGACGCAGTACGCCAGTTGCATGCCCAGGTAGGCGGTGAGGAGTCCGGCGACGGCGGGTGTGGTCAGCCAGGCCGCGAGGGCCGGGGCCAGCACCGCGAGGGCGCCTCCGACGGCGTAGGCGACGGGGACGGGGACCTGTCCGGCGGCGACCGGGCGGTGCCGTTTGGTGGGGTGGGCGCGGTCGGCCGCGGCGTCACGGGCGTCGTTGACGAGGTAGACGGCGGCGGCGCAGCCGGTGAACAGGGCCAGGACGAGGGCGAGTTCGGTGAGGGCGTGGACGGTGAACAGCTGCCCGGCCGCGGCGGGGGCGGCGACCACCAGGACGTTCTTGACCCACTGCTTGGGGCGGGCGGTGCGCAGCAGGCCGGCCGGGAGGGAGCCGGTGGGCGCGGTGCCGCCGGGGTGCGGGGCGGGGTCGGGGGCCGCGCCGGGGCGGGGTCGGGTGCGCCGGCCGGGGAGGGCGGCTTCCGGGGGGTGCGGCTCGGCGCGGCGGTGGGTCCCGGTGAGGGGCGCGGCCTCAGTCACGGACGCCTCCCCCGATCCGGTGCGCGCCGGCCTTCATCCAGGGGGTGCCGATGCGCGCCGCGAGTGCTCCGAGGGCCGCTCCCGCGGCCACGTCGGAGGGGTAGTGCACGCCCACGACCAGGCGCGACAGGCACATCGCGGCGGCGAGCGGGGGCACGGCGTACGCCCCCAGTGCGCCGTAGGCGACGGCGGCGGCCGCGGCGGAGGTCGCGTGCGAACTCGGGAAGGAGTGCCGCCCTGCGGCGCGGACCAGGGGCGCGACGTGTGTCGGGCGCGGGCGGCGCACCATCCGTTTCACGCCCATGCTGGCGAGGTGGGCGCCCGCGGTGAGCGCGGTGGCCCGCAGCCAGGCGCCGCGCCGGGCGCCGTCGAGGGCGGCTCCGGCGAGGCCCGCCGCGAGCCACAGGGCGCCGTGCTCGCCCGCCCTGGACAGGGCGCGCGCGGCGGCCGCCAGGCGTGGATCGGCGCCGCGGGCGTGGACCGCCGTGAGGATGCGGTGGTCGATGCCGGTCTCCACGCCGTCCGCCCCGTCGATGCCGTCCGTGTCGCCCATGTCATCCATGTCGTCCATGTCGTCCATGTCGATTCACTGTTCACGCCGGGCACGCCGGATCCCGGGCAATATCGAGCGACATACCATTAATCACCCATTCCGGGGAGGGTGGAATGTTTGAAAACTAATCACCCACACAGGGGCGATACGGTCACCGACATGCCTGCCGAGACCGTTTCCGTCACGGGGTGGGGCCGCACCGCTCCCTCCACCGCCCGCCTGATCCGTCCCAGGACGTACGAGGAGGCCGTGACCGCCGTCCGGGACTGCGGGGCGCGCGGAGGCATCCCCCGGGGCCTGGGACGGGCGTACGGGGACGCGGCGCAGAACGCCGGCGGGACGGTGCTCGACATGACGGGCCTCGACCGGATCCACGTCGTCGACGTGGCCGGCGGCAGCGTCCTGTGCGACGCGGGGGTCTCCCTGCACCACCTCATGGAAGTCCTGCTGCCCCTGGGCTGGTTCGTGCCGGTGACCCCCGGCACCCGCTACGTGACCGTCGGCGGCGCGATCGGCGCCGACATCCACGGCAAGAACCACCACGTGTCCGGCTCCTTCTCCCGGCACGTCGTGTGCCTGGAACTGCTCACCGCCGACGGCACGGTCCGCACGGTCCGCCCCGGCACCGCCCTCTTCGACGCGACCGCGGGCGGCATGGGCCTGACCGGCGTGATCCTCACCGCGACCGTGCGGCTGCGGCCCGTCGAGACGAGCCTCATGTCCGTCGACACCGAGCGCGCGACCGACCTCGACGACCTGATGGCCCGGCTGACCGCCACGGACCACCGCTACCGCTACTCGGTCGCCTGGATCGACCTGCTCGCCCGCGGCGCCGCCACCGGCCGGGCCGTCCTGACCCGCGGCGACCACGCCCCCCTCGCCGCCCTGCCCGCCCGCGCGCGCCGGGCCCCGCTGTCCTTCCGCCCCGCCCGGCTCCCGGCCGCGCCCGCCTGCTTCCCCGACGGGCTGCTGACGCGCCGGACCGTGGGCCTCTTCAACGAACTCTGGTACCGCAGGGCGCCGCGCGCGCGTACCGGCGAACTCCAGCGGCTGTCCGCCTTCTTCCACCCCCTCGACGGGGTCCCGCACTGGAACCGCGTCTACGGCCGCGGCGGCTTCGTGCAGTACCAGTTCGTCGTCGGCCACGGCCGGGAGGAGACCCTGCGCCGGATCGTGGACCGCATCGCGCGGCGCCGCTGCCCGTCCTTCCTCGCCGTCCTCAAGCGGTTCGGGGAGGCCGACCCCGGCTGGCTCTCCTTCCCCGTGCCCGGCTGGACGCTGGCCCTGGACGTCCCGGCGGGCCTGCCCGGCCTCGGCGGCCTCCTCGACGGACTCGACGAGGAGGTCGCCGCCGCCGGCGGACGCGTCTACCTCGCGAAGGACTCCCGGCTGCGGCCGGACCTGCTCGCCGCGATGTACCCGCGGCTGGACGACTTCCGCGCGCTGCGCGCGGAGCTGGACCCCCGCGGGGTGTTCGTGTCCGACCTCGCGCGCCGACTCACCCTCTGACCCCCCCTCCAGAACCCCAGGAGCAGTCGTGAAGGACGCCTTCGGCCTCCCCCAGTCCCTTCTCGTGCTGGGCGGCACGTCCGAGATCGCGCTGGCCACCGCGCGCCGGCTGGTCGCCCGCCGCACCCGCACGGTCCATCTGGCCGGACGCCCCTCGCCCGCCCTGGAGTCGGCCGCCGCGGACCTGCGCGCCCTCGGCGCCGACGTGCGCACCGTCGCCTTCGACGCCCTCGACCCCGAGGCGCACGAGAGCGTGCTGGGCAAGGTGTTCGCGGAGGGCGACGTCGACCTGGTGCTGCTCGCCTTCGGCGTCCTCGGCGACCAGGCCCGCGACGAGCGCGACCCGGTGGCCGCCGTGCGCGTCGCGCAGACCAACTACACGGGCGCGGTGTCGGCGGGCCTGGTCGCCGCCCGCGCGCTCCAGTCCCAGGGCCACGGCTCCCTGGTCGTCCTGTCGTCCGTCGCCGGCGAGCGGGCCCGCCGCGCCAACTTCATCTACGGCTCCAGCAAGGCCGGCCTGGACGCGTTCGCGCAGGGACTGGGCGACGCGCTGCACGGGACGGGCGTCCACGTCATGGTCGTACGCCCCGGGTTCGTCCGTACGAGGATGACCGCCGGGCTGGCGGAGGCGCCGCTGGCGACCACCCCCGAGGAGGTCGCGGCGGCCGTCGAACTGGGGCTGCGGCGGCGCTCGGAGACGGTGTGGGTGCCGGGGGTGCTGCGCGTGGTGATGTCGGGCCTGCGGCACCTGCCGCGCGGACTGTTCCGCAGGCTGCCGGTCTAGGGCAGGGTCTAGGGCGTGTTTCGAAAGTCCCGTCTGCCCGGCGACGCCTGGCACGCACGCTCGCCGCGTTGTCGGGATCGCCCCGATACAACCAGTATCGGG
>NZ_JBFBCB010000024.1:0-114455 GCF_040682975.1 Streptomyces sp. NPDC051051 | reverse complement strand
ATCGGGGCGACCCTCCGCCTTGCGATCGCACGCACCAGACGCCGCCGGGCCTGCCCTTCGGGCAGACGACGCTACTTTCGAAACACGCCCTAGCCCGCGAACACGGGCCCGCGCAGCACCGCGCGGGCCCGCCGGTACCAGCGCCACCCCACCGTCCTCGGGCCGTCCCGGTACGGCGCGACCCGTGCGCCCCCGCCCGCCAGCCAGCTCTCCACATCGGCGACGGTGTGGGAGCGCCGCACGATGAGCCGGGCGATGCGGTACGCCTCGTCCCGTTCCGAACTCAGCGCGTGCCGCACGGCGGTGGCCGTCTCGTACCCGGCGGCGGCCGCCATGCGCCGCACCCGCCCGCTGTTGTAGCCGTGCGGATAGGCGAGATGGCGCACCGGATGCCCGAGGGCGTCCTCCAACACGACTCGTGAATCGTGCAGTTCGCGGGCGAGGTCGCGGGGCGGCAGGGTGTCGAGCTGGGCGTGCGTGACGGTGTGGCTGCCGACCTCCATGCCGGACTGCTCCAGCCCGGTGGCCTGGGCCAGCGTCATCATCGGGGCGGGCGGCAGCAGACTGCGCCCGCCGGGGCTGATCGCGCCGGTGGTGAGGTAGGCGGTGGCGGCCAGGCCCCGCGCGGTCAGCGCCTCGGCGGTCGGTCCGGGCAGGTCGGCGAACCCGTCGTCGAAGGTCAGCAGCACGGGCCGGTCGGGCAGCGGCGCCCGCCCCGCGAGGTGGTCGGCGAGCGCGCTCACCGTCACGGGCGTACGGCCGCTGTCGACGACGGCGTCGAGATGCGCCGCGAACTCCTTCGGGGTGACGGTGAACTCCGCGATCCAGTCGGGCGGTTCCTCCATCACGGCGTGGTACAGGAAAACCGGGACGGCCTCGCCGCCCGTCCCCGTCATCGCGACCCCCCGGTCACCCCGGTCGCCGGCACGGCGCGCAGCGCACGCCGGGCGCGCAGGTAGCCGACCGGCCCGTACACCATCCCCTTCCGCTGCAGCCGGGACAACCGGCGTGGCCACGGATGACCACGGTCGTCGTGCCCGCCCGGAACACCCGAAGCACCAGGCACGCCAGGAGCACCAGGCACGTCCTCCGTGCCCCGGGAGTCCGTGCCCCGGGCCGCCGTCAGCGTGCGGGCGTGCGCGAGTCCGCGGGGGAGCCGGGCGAGGAACGCCGGCAGCAGTGCGGGCCGGTTGACCAGGAGCGCGGTGAGGTAGGCGGTGAGGCCGGCGCCGTAGCCGTACGCCTGCGTCTCCAGGTCCTGCCAGGTCTCGCGGTGGTGGTGCCAGACCAGGGCCTGCGGGGTGTAGCGCAGGCGGTGTCCCTGGGCGAGCACGCGGACGAAGCCGTAGAGGTCGTCGCCGCCGCGCGCCGACGTCCCCGCCCCCGTCGCGGGGTCGAAGCCGCCGACCTCGCGCAGCACGCCGGTCCGGAACGCCATGTTGGCGCCGGACCCGAACCGGCCCGCCGTGAACGGGAACAACGGCTCGTCGGCGGGTGGGTCGACGGGGTCGTACGTCCGTGGCGCGAAGCCCTTCGCGAAGCCGCCGTGGCTCTCCAGCAGCACCTGGGCGGGGGTGCGCAGCCGGGCCGGCAGGATCAGCCCGGTGGCGCAGCCGAGGCCGGGGTCGGCCGCGAAGGGCGCGGTGAGTTCGGTCAGCCAGCGCGGGTCGGCGACCACGTCGTCGTCGGTGAAGGCGACCACGTCGCCGCGCGCGGCCGCGAGGCCGGTGTTGTGGGCGACGGCGAGACCGGGCACGGGCTCGGTCACGTACCGCACGCGCTCGGCGTGCTCGTGTCCGACCAGGTCGCGGGTCGCGCCCGTCACCGGGGCGTTGTCGACGACGACGATCTCGAAGTCGGGGTGGTCCTGGGCGAGCATCGAGTCGAGCGCGTGGGCGAGCCGGTCGGCGCGCTCGCGGGTGGCGATGACGACGGTGGTGAACGGGACGGCGCTCCCGGTGGCGCCCGGTGCCGGTGCCGCTGCTGGTGTCGGCGCCGGTCCGCCGGCCGGGTGCCGCCGGGCGAGTTCGGTGAGGACCGCTCTCGGGTCGGCGCCCTCGGGCACCCGCCCGAGCAGTGCGGCGACCGGCCGGCCGCCCCTGCGGACCAGGAGGAACACCTCGCCGTGCGTCACGGGCGGGCTGCCCGGGCCGGGTCTCAGCACACCGCCGCCGCCCGGCCCCGGTTCCAGGTCCAGGTCGGCGATCTGCACCGGCTCGATGGCGAGGTACCTCTGGATCTCCCGCCGTACACGTGTCACGTGGGACACGAACCCTCCCCTCCACTCCCATGGACCGTCGGAACCCGCTGGAACTCGCCGGAACGTGTCGGCACCCCTCGGGACGCGTCGGGAACGCCTCAGGGCCGCCGCAGCCGCCCGACGCCCCTCAGCGCCCGTGCGGCCGTCGCCGCGAGCCGCGGCCGGTTGCGCACGAAGTGGTGCGCCCGGCGCGAGGGCTCCCGGCTGAGCCAGTGGAGCGCGGCGCCCGCCCCCGGACGCGTCCACGCCCCTTCGTAGACCGGCAGTTCGCCCGTCTTCAGCGAGTCCTTGTACTCGGCGGCCCCCCGGCCGAGGTCGAGCAGGCCGATGCCCTCGGCGGCGGCCGCCTCGGCCATCCGCAGATGCAGCACCAGACCGGGCGAGTACTTCGCGAACTCCGGGTCGTAGGCGGGGAACCAGCAGGCCAGCACGGCCGTCGAACGCAGCCCGAAGTGCGCGGCGACCGGCTGCCCGTCGGCGTAGAGGACGGACAGGGTGCCGGAGCACTCCGGGCCGCGCGTCCCCCGGGCGAGCAGGTGCACGAGCCGGGTGATCCACTCCTGCGCGAACCGGTCCCGGCGGCCGGTCCTGCGGTACTGCGCGGACTTCCACGCCATCAGCGTGCGCAGCGCGGCCGGGTCCCGCTCGTCGAACACGAAGCGCAGGTCACCGACCTGGCGGCCGAGCCGGCGCTCCTTGGCGAGCGTCGTCTTGAGGAACTTCGGGGACTGTGCGCGCAGGACGGACTCGTAGGTTTCGTACCCCTTCTCCACGTCGATGACGTAGGAGGTGTACTCGGCCGCCGCATGCGGGACGAACAGCTCCTGCTCCGCCTCCAGGTTGTCGAAGGCGAAGCTCGACAGGGAGCAGGCCCGCAGGAGTTCGTCCGCGTTCAGCCCGAGACCCGGGCCGAGGACGGCTCCCTGGGAGTCCGAGACGCCGTGGGCGAGGGCCTGGCCCCGGCCGAACCGGCCCCGCTCGTGGGGCAGGAAGCCGACCGGCTCGCCCCCCTCGTACACCACCGCCACGCGCGTGCGGGGTCGCACGCGGCCCACGGCCTCGGCGAACTCCGGTTCCATGAACGGGTTGCGCGGAGCCGTCGACGCGGCGCGCAGCGCGCGCCACCGCTCCCGTTCCCCCTCGCCGAGATCCTCCGGATTCAGCACACGAATACGTCCGCCGCTCAACCTGACCCCCCGATCAAGTCCCCCCTGGACTGTCTGGACGGTACCGCTCCAGGTACCGGGAGCGGTAGGTAGCGGACCATGTTGTTGCCAACCGGTGCATAGGCCTCCAACGTCCCGGTACCCGGCGTTGCGGCAGAAAGCCGTTTCCCGCAGGAACGGCGCCGAACGGGATGGAGCGGCGCCGCACGCGGGACGGAGCGGAGTCCGGACGCGGGACGGGGCGGGGCGGGGTCGGAGCGGGGCGGGCCGGGGCCCGGAGGCGGGAAGGCCCGGGGCCCCGAGGGCTGGCGGCGGGCGCCGAACCGGAAGTGAGTCGGAGCCCGTTGTGGTCCGTATTCTCTGATCATGGCCGCACCCACCGCACCCGCCGCGCGCTGCGCGTACTCCCTCGTCGCCACCGACCTGGACGGAACGCTCCTGCGCGGCGACGACACCTTCTCCGACCGCTCGCTCGACGCGCTCGCGAGGGTGGCGGCCGCAGGCGCCCGCCACCTCGTGGTGACCGGCCGGCCGGCCCCCCGCGTACGGCCGCTGCTGGACGTCCTGCGCGGACGGGGGCTCGCGGTGTGCGGACAGGGCGCGCAGCTGTACGACGTCGGAGCGGACCGTCTGCTGTGGTCGGTCGCCCTGGACCGGGAGCTGGCCGAGACGGCGCTCGGCAAGATCGAGGCCGAGGTGGGCGAGGTGTACGCGGCGGTCGACCAGGACGGCGTCGACGGGCTCACGCTCATCGAACCGGGCTATCTGATGCCGCACCCGACGCTGCCGGCCCTGCGCGTCGGAGCGCGCGACGACCTGTGGTGCGAGCCGATCAGCAAGGTCCTGCTGCGCCATCCCACCCTGTCCGACGACGAGTTGGCGGCGACGGCCCGTTCGGTGGTCGGCTCGCTGGCCACCGTCACGATGTCCGGGCCGGGCACGGTGGAGCTCCAGCCGTGCGGCGTCACCAAGGCGACCGGACTGGCCCTGGCGGCCGAGCACCTCGGACTGCGGCCGGAAGACACGATCGCCTTCGGCGACATGCCCAACGACCTCCCGATGTTCGACTGGGCGGCGCACGGCGTGGCGATGGCCAACGCCCATCCGGAACTCAAGGCGGTGGCCGACGAGGTGACGACGTCGAACGAGGACGACGGCGTGGCCGTCGTCCTCGAAAGACTGTTTCCCTAGTTCGGCGGAGCCCCGTCACCGGGGCCCTCGCCCCCGGTGGACCGGTGGGGGCAGCCGTCAGTAGGCGCCGAAGACGTTGTCGATCGAGCCGTACCGCTGGGCCGCGTAGTTGCAGGCGGCGGTGATGTTGGCGACCGGGTCGTACGGGTCGAAGGCGGTGCCGGCCACGTGGTAGGCGGCGAAGGTCGGGTCGATGACCTGGAGCAGGCCCTTGGACGGGATGCCCGCGGCCGCGTTGGAGTCCCACAGGTTGATGGCGTTCGGGTTGCCGGAGGACTCCCGCATGACGTTGCGGTAGATGCCGTCGTAGGTGCCCGGAATGCCCTTTTCGGCCATGATCGCGAGGGACTCGCGGATCCAGCCGTCGAGGTTGTCGGGGTACCCGGCCGTGGTGGTGGCGGCCGTGGTGACCGACGCCGTGGTGGCCGCGGAGGCGCTGGTCGAGCCGATGAGCGGGAGGGCCAGCACGGCGGCGCCGGTGGCGGCGACGGCGAGGGTGCGGGCGAGGCGGGTGCGGCGGTGCTGAACGGCGGCAGGCATGGCGAAAGGTTCCTCTCCGGCGCCTACGAGGTGAGCTGTCGGGTTCGGGCTGGAAAGTGCCCGGCCGGCCGCCGCGGGAGTGCGGCGACGCGACTTCACCCCGAGCCGGTCCGGTACGTGCGTGACGTGCGGTCCGGCGACTTACCTGGGTCCCCCGCTCCTGCCGTGCGTGAGTGTCGGTCGATGGATGACGGGCGGCGGCAGGATTAGGCGTCTGCCCGACAGGCCGGGAACGTATGCGAGAGCGCATGTCCGGAACAAGTGCCGGATTCACAGATGGCACCTATTGACCTTGATCGGAGGTGTATGCCCGCTTGATCCTTTGCGTTCGCCGATCGTCAACTCGTCGACGAGCAAAGCGGAATCACAACTTCCGCGCCAGGTCGGCCGCGTGTGCGTGCAGTGAGCCAACTCACCAGCGTCCACAAGACGGGTAAAACGGGCATTGGGCGTCAAGTCCCTTTTAAAGGGGCGTGCGTGGGGTGTGTCTTCGCCGGGTCCGGTGGAGCAACCGTCTCGTCGTCCTCCTCCGTGCGCGTGCCGTCGCCCGCCGGGACCTCGCCGCTGTCGCCGTGGGCGGGCGCGTGCCGCGGCGCGGTCGCGGAGCCGGACCGGGGTGTGCTCCCGGGAGCGCCGGTAAGGGCTCGCCCGTCGGCGGGTGCTGCGCGCGGGCGTACCGGAGGGTTCCGTCGGGCACACGATGCGGAGGTGCTAGTGGGCCGTCTCGTGGGGGAGGGCGAACGGATGCGCAGGCGCGTGGTCCCCTCCCGTGGGGTCGGCGGGGAGGGTGGGTCCGACGGCTGCGGCCGGGTGGGGGCGAGGGCGGCCGGGCGGGTTCGCCGGTCCGTTCCGGCCGCTCGCGCCGACCGCTCGTACCGATCGATCGGCGACATGACGGGCGCGATCCGGCGCCGTCCGGCCGCTCGGGGGACGCCTCCCGGTCGAGCGAAGTTCGAGACGGGGGGACGTGGGGCCTGTCGGTGATCGAAACGTGACCGGATACGCTGACTTGAGTGAGGGCAGCGACCTATCGACAAACCGCGTAATCGCCAGAAGACACCAGCAGACAGGAGACCCCTCGTGACCGTCGTCGGGCCGTTCGGGCTGAGCGTGCGGGACCAGGCTCTGGAAGCCGATGTCCAGGCCGGATTGACGGCTGTCGAGGAAGGCTTGCTCGAGGCCACCAAGAGCGAGGTCCCGTTCATCACGGAAGCCGCGCAGCACCTCGTCCGGGCGGGCGGGAAGCGGTTCAGGCCGCTGCTCGTGATGCTCGCCGCGCAGTTCGGCGACCCGTACGCGCCCGGCATCGTGCCCTCCGCCGTGGTGGTGGAGCTGACCCACCTGGCCACCCTGTACCACGACGACGTGATGGACGAGGCCGAGGTGCGGCGCGGAGTCCCCAGCGCGAACACCCGCTGGGGGAACTCGGTCGCCGTCCTCACCGGCGACTTCCTGTTCGCCCGTGCCTCGCACATCCTCGCCGACCTCGGGCCCGAGGCGGTGCGGGTGCAGGCGGAGGCGTTCGAGCGGCTCGTCACCGGACAGATCCTGGAGACGGCCGGGCCGACCGACGGACGGGACCCCGTCGACCACTACCTCGACGTGCTCGGCGGCAAGACCGGGTCGCTGGTCGCGGTGTCGTGCCGGTTCGGCGCGATGATGGCCGGCGCCGACGAGACGGTCGTGCACGTGCTCACCCAGTACGGCGAGCGGCTGGGCGTCGCCTTCCAGCTCGCCGACGACGTGCTCGACATCGCGTCGGACTCGCACGAGTCGGGCAAGACGCCGGGGACGGACCTGCGGGAGGGCATCCCCACGCTGCCGGTGCTGCGGCTGCGCGAGCGGGCCGCCCGGCTGGCCCTGCCCGAGGACATCGCGCTGTGCGAGCTGCTCGACTCCGACCTGAGCGACGACGCCCGGCTCGCCGAGGCGCTCACCGCGCTGCGCGGCCACCCCGCGCTGGAGCAGGCCCGACGGGACACCGTGCGGTACGCCGAGGAGGCCCGGGCGGCGCTGGTGCCGTTGCGGGAGTGCGACGCGAAGGTGGCACTGATGGAGCTGTGCGACGCGGTGGTCCACCGGGCGGGATGAGCCGCGGTGGTCCACCGGGCGGGTGACGCGTACGGGGCAGGCCCCGCCCGTCCCGTCCCGGTCTCCGTCTCCCACCCCGTCTCGCCCCACCCCGGTCCCCGCCCCTCGCCCCACCTCGCCCGGTCTCCGTCCCCCACGCCACCCTGACACCCCCGCCGTCGCGTCATACCCCAGGCGTACGTCGACTTGGGTCCTCGGGTTGACGTAAGCGGCCGGCCGATTTGGTCAGATGGGAGCTACGGAAATCACCACTCCTCACCGATTCGGGTGAGAATGGCGGCTCGGGTGGGGGACGCTGACCCGCGCGACGACCGGCCGCCGCCGACGACGGAGGTAAGGCACACATGGCACCGTATGCATCCGACGACAGCACGCACGCCGGGGAGGCCGACGATCTGCGGGTCGGGCGGCGCAGGGCGGTGCGGTACATCGTTCCGGTCACCGTGGTGGGTGTCGCGGCGGCGACGATCGGGCTGGTCCCGGCGCTCGCCGACTCGGGGGACCCCGACCTGCCGAAGATCACCGCACAGCAGCTCGTCGAGAAGATCGCCGCGTCGGACGTACAGCAGCTGTCCGGCACGGTGAAGATCACCACAGACCTCGGCCTGCCCGACCTGGGCGGCCTGGAGAGCGGGCTGCTCTCCGGGGCCACCGGGGGCGACGACGGCGGGTCCTCCGCCGACCCCTCCACCAAGCTCACCGAACTCGCCTCCGGCACGCACACCCTGCGCGTCGCCGCCGACGGCCCGGACCGGCAGAAGCTGTCGCTCCTGGAGAGCGCCGCCGAGTACAGCCTCATCCACAACGGCAAGGACGTGTGGGGGTACGACAGCGCCTCCAACGAGGTCCACCACTCCACCGCCGAGCGGGGAGAGGCGGCCGAGCCCGTCCCGGCCACGCCCAAGGACCTCACCGACGAGGCCCTGAAGGCCGTGGACGACACCACGTCCGTGACCGTGGACGGCACCGTCCAGGTGGCCGGCCGCGACGCCTACAAGCTGCTGGTCGAGCCGAAGCAGTCCGGTTCGACCGTCGGCGCGATCAGCGTGGCCGTGGACGCGAGGACGGGACTGCCGCTCAAGTTCACGCTGACCCCGGCGGGCGGTGGCGCCGCCGTCGTCGACGCGGGCTTCACCCAGGTCAGCTTCGCCAGGCCCGGTGCCGCCACCTTCGACTTCACCCCGCCCAAGGGGGCCAAGGTGACCGAGGGGGACGGCGCGGACGCCGCGAGCGGGGTACCCGCGCCGCCCAAGGGCGCGGAGGAGGGCTTCGCCGAGGACCTGGCCGGGCTCGACGTCCTCGGCGAGGGCTGGACCTCCGTCGCCACCTTCGACACCGGCGGCGAGGGCGTCCCCTCCGCCGGTGACCTTTCCGACGCGGGCGGTCTCGGCGGGTTCCTCGACTCCTTCGGCGACAAGGTCGACGGCAAGTTCGGCTCGGGCACCGTCTTCTCCACCCGTCTGGTCAACGCCCTGGTCACGGACGACGGCAAGCTCTACGTCGGCGCCGTCACCAAGGACACCCTCGTGAAGGCGGCGAACGCGGGGCAGTAAGTACCCTGACGTGAACCGACGATCGGGGGAGCCGATGGACGACGGGTCGGCGGAGCGGGCGCTGCCCCGCACGCCCGCTCCGGGCGGTGTTCCGGGCCGCGTCGGTGCCGCCGACGCGTACGGCATCGCCGAGAACGACGGCGGCGGCATCACCGGCAGTGACACCGTCGTCCGCACACGCGCCCTCACCAAGCGCTACCGCGGCGGACAGCTCGCCGTCGACGGCCTCGACCTGGTCGTCCCGGCGGGCAGCGTCTTCGGCTTCCTCGGTCCGAACGGCTCCGGCAAGACCACCACCATCCGCATGCTGATGGGCCTGATCGCGCCCACCTCCGGCACGGCGCGGGTGCTGGGGCACCCCATGCCCCGCGCGTCCCGCGCCGTGCTGCCGCACGTCGGCGCCCTCATCGAGGGCCCCGCCCTCTACGGCTTCCTCTCCGGCCGCGACAACCTCCTGCGCTACGACGCCGCCGATCCGACCGCCGACCCCCGCACCCGGCGCGTCCGCGTGGCCGAGGCGCTGGACCGGGTGGGCCTGACGACCGCCGCCGGCAAGAAGGCGAAGGCGTACTCGCTCGGCATGAAGCAGCGGCTGGGCCTGGCCGCCGCCCTCCTCCAGCCCCGCCGGCTGCTGGTCCTGGACGAGCCCACCAACGGTCTCGACCCGCAGGGCATGCGCGAGATCCGCGTCCTCGTGCGGGAGCTGGCGGCGGACGGCGCCACCGTCTTCCTCTCCTCCCACCTCCTCGACGAGATCGAGCAGGTCTGCACGCACGCGGCCGTCATGGCACGTGGGCGGCTCCTCACCCAGGGGCCGGTGTCGGACCTGGCGGCCCGGGCGCGCGGCCGGCTCGCCGTGACCACCCCGGACCCGGCGGACGCGGCCCGGGTGCTGAAGGAACAGGGCGTGACGGACGTCGTCGTCACCGAGGACCGGGTGACGGGCGAGCCCGCCGACCGCGAACTCGCCGATCTGAACGCGGCGTTGGTGACGGCAGGCGTCCGGGTGCGCGGCTTCGGCGTGGAACGGGCCTCTCTGGAGGACGCGTTCGTCGCACTCACGGGGGAGGGTTTCGATGTCGCGGGCTGAGCGGGCTGAGCGGGCTGAGCGGGCTGAGCGGGCCGAAGCGGAGGCCGCACCGCAAGCCGCACCGCAGGACGGGGGCGGCCTCCGGCGGGTGAGCCCGTTGTGGAGCCTCGGACTCTTCCGCAGCGAACTGGCCGTCACCCTGCGCCGCTGGCGCACCCTCGCCCTGCTCGGCGTGCTGGCCGCCGTACCGGTGCTCGTCGGGATCGCCGTGAAGATCGAGACCGGTGACGGATCGACCGGCGGTCAGCGGGGCGGCGGCGGTGAGGGGCCGGCCTTCATGGCGCAGATCACCAACAACGGCCTGTTCCTGGTGTTCACGGCGCTGGCCGCGACGCTCCCGTTCTTCCTGCCGATGGCCGTCGGTGTCGTCGCGGGGGACGCGGTCGCCGGCGAGGCGAACTCCGGCACCCTGCGCTACCTCCTCGTCGCCCCCGCCGGCCGCACCCGCCTACTGCTCGCCAAGTACGCGGCCACGGTGACCTTCTGCCTGCTGGCCACCCTGGTCGTCGCGGTGTCGGCGCTGGCGGTCGGCGCGCTGCTGTTCCCGCTCGGCGACCTCACGACCATCTCCGGCACCCGCATCTCCTTCGCCGACGGCCTGGGGCGGGCCCTGCTGATCTCCCTGGCCGTCACCGCCTCGCTGCTCGGCGTGGCCGCGCTCGGAGTGTTCGTCTCCACGCTCACCGACAGCGGCATCGCGGCCATGGCAACGACCGTGGGCCTGCTCACCACCGTGCAGATCCTCGACCAGATCCCGCAGCTGCACGCGATCCAGCCGTACCTCTTCCCCCACTACTGGCTGTCCTTCGCCGACCTCATGCGCGACCCGGTCTACTGGGAGGAACTCCGCAGGAACCTCGGTCTCCAGGCGGTGTACGTCGCCGTGTTCGGGTCGGCGGCCTGGGCGCGGTTCACGGCGAAGGACGTGACGGCGTGACGGCCGTGTCCGCCGGGCACCCCCTCGGCAGGCGGGCACGGGCCGTCAGTCGGTCTCGAACGTGTAGCGGGCGAGCGGCGCGGGCCGCTCGAAGAAGGTCTTCGCGCGGGTCAGCGCCTGCGTGTCGGTCAGCACGTCGCCCGGCTTGCTGCCGTTCCCCAGCAGCACCCCGCCGAACCGCATCCGCAGGTACGCGGCCGAGTTCGTCAGCGCGCCGACCAGCGGATCCGCCACCGCCTGCTCCTCCTCGGCGAGCACCGTGACGCCCCACAGGGTGCGCCCGGCAAGGGTCGCCCCGAAGTCGACGCCGGGGACGCGCAGCCAGCCGGACCAGTGGTCCAGGTAGCGCTTGGCCTGGCCGGACAGCGTGTACCAGTACAGCGGCGACGCGATCACGATGTCCGTCGCCGCGAGCGTGGCGTCGAGCAGCAGGGCCGCGTTGCCCTCGGTGGGACGGACGCGGTCGGTGTCGTGGCGCTGGTCCTCGAAGTCGGGCAGCGGATGCTCGACGAGGCTGATCCACTCCTGCTCCACGTCGGCGGGCAGCTGTTCGGCGGCCGCGCGGGCCAGCCGCTCCGTGTTGCCGTCGGGACGGCTGCTGCCCAGCACGAACAGGAAACGGCGGGTGCTCATGGATCCCCCAAACGATCAGCGTGCGGTTAATAAGCGCATCTGCATTATATGTATGTGCAAACATCGGTGCCAGGGGGCGCCCGGAAACCCGTGAGCGCCTCCGCGTCCGCCGCCAGAGCCAGCAGCACGCTCTCCCGCCCGTGTGCCGCCACCGCCTGGAGCCCCACCGGGCAGCCGTCCGCGCCGACCCCCGCCGGAATGCTGATCGCCGGATGCCCGCTCAGGTTGAACGCCCACGTCAGCGCCGTCGAGAAACGGTCGCCGGGGCCGTCGTGGCCGTGCGCCGGATCAGGGGTCGCAGGGGTCAGCAACAGGTCCGTCCGGTCGAAGAGGGCGGCCAGCCGGCGGTCGTTGACGTCCCGCCGTCCCCGGACCGCCGAGGTGGCACCCGACCCGCGCAACGCGAACCAGGCCGGTGCGGGATTTTCCAGCCGCACCGGCGCCCCGGACCGAGGCAGCCGTACGACGCCGGCCTCGGCGAGGCGGTCCACGGCGGCCCGGGCGAGGGCCAGGGGTTCCGGGCGGGGGTCGGCGAACCCGAGACCGGGGGAGAAGACGGCGGTGGGCGACCCGGGCCGCCGTCCCGGCCCCGCTCCGGACAGCACCGCCCAGTACGCCGCCGCGTCCGCCGCGTACCGTGCCAGGACGCCCGGTGCCGCCAGCCCCGTACGGTCGGGGGACGGGAAGCGGCCGTTCGTGACCTTCAGGCCGATGACGCCGCACCAGGCGGCCGGGATGCGCACCGAGCCCGCGCCGTCGCTGCCGGTCGCCAGCGGCACCAGGCCGGCCGCGACCGCCGCCGCCGAACCGGCGGAGGAGCCGCCCGGCGTGCGGTCGGCCCGCCAGGGGTTGACGGTGCGGCCGTGGGCGCCGAGACCCCAGGTCTGCCAGGGGGTTCCGGGCCCGGGCACGGCCGTCGCGCCCACCGGTACGCAGCCGGCGGCCACCAGCGGTCCCGCCGTCCGCAGCCCGTGCCGCCCCTTGACGCCGATCGGCACCCCCGCGAGCGGCAGCCGCTCACCGGCGGCGACCCGCGCGTCCACCTCGGCCGCCCGCTCCGCCGCCGCGTCCTCCCACACCTCGGCGAACGCCCCCAGCGCACGGTCCGCCCGCTCGATCCGCTCCAGAGCCCCGCGCACCACGTCGACGGCCCGCAACCGCCCCTCCCGTACGGCGGCCGCGAGCCCGACGGCCGAGGAGGCGGGCGGTGCCGCGGGCGGAGGTTCCCGCGACCCGGACGGATCCGCGCTCAGCGCGTCCGCCGGGCGGCCGTGTCCGTGAGGCGGATCAGGGGTTCCGTCTCGCGGGGCGGGGGGCCCGACAGGTCACCCAGGCGCCAGTCCTGGACCCACGGCACCCGGTACACGTCGACGACCGACTCGATCAGCCGTACCCGCTGCGCCAGCGGGCGCGGCAGCCGGCCGGGCGCGTCCGCGACCAGCACGACCGCGTCCAGATCGAGGCCCGCCGGCGCCTGCCCGCGCCGGAAGACCTCCAGGGCCCGCAGCACCGACTCCAGTCCGGCCGCGTGGGTCCGGGCCACGAGCAGCACGGACGGCGGATCGTGCGGACCGGGCCAGTCACGTCCGCAGTCGTGGCCGCCGTAGACCGCGGCGAGCGTCGAGGCACCCGCCCCGCCGTGCGTGCCGAGCCAGGAGAAGCGACGGGGTCCGGCCGCCGCGCCGTACGGCCACGGCGGCGGCTCCGGCGCGGGCACCGGACCGCGGATCCAGATCTCCGGTCCCGGCCGCCGCCCGTCCGTCGTCCGCATGCCCGCACCCCTCGTCGTCGCCACCGCCCGCCGCGCGGCCGGACCACCGCCGGATCCCCGTGGCCGCGGGTCCTTGGAACGAGGCTGTGACGCCGCGGTGACGTGCGGACGGGTGCGGCCGGAGAGACTCAACAGTACGTGTACGTCCGAGTGCACGGGTGATGAGCGCAACGTACGTGTACGGCGACGTGTCAGGGTGAGGAACCGATGTCTCGACTCAGCCGCGAGAAGAAGCGGGCACAGCAGTACGACGGGGGGCCGGCCGTCGCGGTGGCGCCGCTCGACGTGCGCGTCCCGGGGGGCGGGCCGGCGCACATCGGCGGTGTTCCCGTCGTCGCCGCCGACGGGCAGGAACTCCAGCAGGCCGTTCTCGGCCACCTCCACCGCATCGCCCTCGCCACCGGGCACCCGATGCTCGCCACGGTCCACGACGAGCGCATCGGCTACGTCGTCCCGCTGCGCGTCGAGCCGGACGGTTCCAGCCATTTCGCGGGCGAACCCCTGCGCGTGCCCCCGCCGAGGGAGCCGGACGACCGGCCGTCGGCCCGGCCCACCGAGGTGCTCACCCCGCTCACCCCGCCCGCGCCGCCCGCCGAGGGGCGGACACCCACCGGACCGGACCGGCCCACGCACTTCCTGCGCCGCGAGCCGGCGAAGCCGTTGGACGAGGTTCCGGGCGCGGCAGCCGCCCCGACGGGCGTCTTCGGCCCACCGCCGGTGATGGACCGTACCCCGCAGGACGCCCGCCCCGGCCCCGTGCCGGAGCCGGTCCAGGCCTCCCAGCCGTCCCCGGCCTCCGACCCGGTCCCGGATCCGGTCTCCGACGCCGTGCCGCGCCCGGTCTCCGACGCCGTGCCGCTCCTCGACCCCGAAGCGGCCCGGGGGTTCGAGCCCGATCCCGAGCCCAGGCCGACCCCCGCCCGCGGCTTCGACGCCGTGGCGGAGGCCGTGCTAGGGGACGACCCGCGCTCGCTCCCCGGCGCCGACGGGGCGCCCGCCCTGCTCGGCGAACCGATGGCGCGGATCAACGAGGCCGTGCGGGCGGGGCGCACGGACACGGCCGCGGCGCTCGCGGAGCGGACCGTGACCGAGGCCTCGGCGACGCTGGGACCGGAGCACCCCGAGGTGCTCCGGCTGCGCGAACTCGCCGCGTACATCGCCTACCTGGCCGGTGACCCGGTCCGCTCCTTCCACCTCTCGCTCGACCTGGCCGGCATCCACCGCCGCCACCGGGACGCGGAGGCCGCGTACGGCAACGTGCAGAGCGCGGCGACGGCCTGGCGTGCCGTGCGCGACCCCTTCCAGGGCTTGAACCTGGGCGCCGAACTCCTGGGCCTGTGGACCGAGTTGGTCGCCGAGGACGGTCCGGCCGCCGACGACGCCGAGGAGTTGGAGTCGGCCCGGTCCCGGATGACCCGGCTGGCCCGACGGGCCCACGACGCGGGCGCGGGCCCGCAGGGTTAGGGGACGAGCCGGCAGGGCCCGGACCCGCGGGGCCGGGACACCGGAGCCGCGGGGCACACGCCTACTGCGACAGCGTCCACACCGCGTACGCGAGGGCGTCCGCGTTGCGGTTGAGCGCCGTGTCGTCGACGTTGGCGGTGGTGTCGCAGGAGGAGTGGTAGCAGCGGTCGAAGGCCTGTCCGGCCGTACCGCCCCACTTGGTCACCTGCGCCGCCGTCTTGGTGCGGCTCGCCCCGGTGAACAGGCCGCCGACCGGGACGCCCGCGCTCTTGAAGGGCGCGTGGTCGGAGCGGCCGTCGCCCTCGGTCTCGATCTCCGTGGCGACGCCGATGCCCGCGAAGTAGTCCTTGAAGGTCTTCTCGATGGCCGGGTCGTCGTCGTAGACGAAGTAGCCGGGGTTCGGCGAGCCGATCATGTCGAAGTTGAGGTAGCCGCCGATGCGGGCGCGGTTCGTGGAGGACAGGCTGTTGACGTAGTACTTGGAGCCGACCAGGCCGAGTTCCTCCGCGCCCCACCAGGCGAATCTCAGGTGCTTGGTGGGCTGGTAGCCGGTGCGGGCGACGGTGAGGGCGGCCTCCAGGACGGCCGAGGAGCCGGTCCCGTTGTCGTTGATGCCGGCGCCGGAGGTGACGCTGTCGAGGTGCGCGCCGGCCATGACGACCTGGTTGGTGTCACCGCCCGGCCAGTCGGCGATCAGGTTGTAGCCGACCCGGCTGGACGCGGTGAACTGCTGGATCGTGGTGGTGAATCCGGCGGCGTCCAGCTTGGCCTTCACGTAGTCGAGGGAGGCCCGGTAGCCGGTGCGGCCGTGGGCGCGGTTGCCGCCGTTGGCGGTGGCGATCGACTGGAGCTGGGTCAGGTGCGCCTTGACGTTCGCCACCGGGATGTCGGGGGCGGCGGCGATCGCGACGGGCTCGGGGGCGGGGGCCGCGCCGGCTATGGACCCGGTGGCGAGCAGCGAGGCGGCCGCGACGACGGCGGTCGCCGTCGCCCGCCCGGAAACGGAGAGCTTCATGGTGGGGGGCTCCGAGTTCCAGAGGGGTTCCCCGCGGGGTGGCCACAGGGAACCCACAGTGAATGGGGTGCCTGGATGGTGAAGCTGTGGCCAACTCTCCGTCAAGAGTGCTATCAGGCCAGCGAGTTCACCTGCCGGAACCCGTCGCCGCCGCCCCGGCTCAGTGCACGCAGAACTCGTTCCCCTCCGGGTCCGCCATCACCGCCCACGCCCCGGACGGTTCCTCCACCTCCCGCAGCACGCTCGCCCCGAGCGCGGTCAGCCGCTCGACCTCCGCCTCCCGCCGCCCCGCGCCGGGGTGCAGGTCGAGGTGGAGCCGGTTCTTGACCGTCTTCTCCTCCGGCACCCTCTGGAACAGCAGCCGCCGCCCCAGCCCGGTGCCGGTGTCCGCGTCGAAGGGGTCCGCCGGATGCCGTACGGCGATCAGGTCCCGGAAGGCCGGGCGGCCGTGGTGCTCCACCGTCGCCGCGCCGGGCAGCGCCCCGAGTCCCAGCAGGCGCTCGACGAGCGCACTGTTGTCCTCGACCGCGTAGTGCAGCGCGGCGGCCCAGAAGTCCGCCTGGGCGTGCGGGTCGAGGGAGTCGACGACGAGCTTCCAGTGGACGGGAGTGGGTTCCGCTGCGGGTGTCTCGCTCATGTAACCAGTTATATTGGTTACATGAGCGCGCGGGCAACGGAAACGCCGGAGCATCCGGAAACACCAGGTGGTCCCGGATCACCGACCGGTCGGCTCTCCGGCCTGACCCTGGTCTCGCACGACGGCCGGCCCTACCGCTTCGACCCGGGCGCCCTCTGCCTGGAGCTGCTGGTCACCGGCGGCCCCGGCGCCTTCGCCCGCTACGAGGTGCTGCACGAACCCGCCGACCTCGTCGCCTGGGCCGGCCGCAGCCGCCTGCCCGAAGGACTGGAACCCACCGTTTCGCAGGCGGAGCTGAGCCGGGTGCGCGCCGTGCGCGACGCCCTCTTCCTCCTCGCGGCCGACCGGGCCCACGGCCGCCCGCAACGGCCGGAGCACCTGGACGCCCTCAACGCGGCCGCGGCCGAGGCCCCGCTCGTCCCCCGCCTCACCCCGGACGGCACCTGCGCCTGGGCCCCCGGCGCCACCGGCACCCAGCTGCTCTCGACCGTCGCCCGCGACGCGATCGACCTCTTCAGCGGCCCGTACGCGCACCGCGTCCGCGAGTGCGGCGCGCACGACTGCCGACTCCTCTTCGTCGACACCTCCCGCCCCGGCCGTCGCCGCTGGTGCGCGATGGAACACTGCGGCAACCGCGAGAAGGTGCGGGCGCACCGGGCCCGCGGACGGCTCGACTGAGGGTCTTTCGTCCGGATCCCGCCGGTGCCCCCGCCGGGCGCGTTCGGCCGCCGGGTCTCCACGGTGACCGGGGTCCCGGCGGTGACGAGGTCCCGGCGGTGACGGGCGCTCCGCGGTGACCGCCGGCTACGGCTTGGCGACGGGGGAGGCCTCCGGCGCTTCGACCGCGGACGCGGACGGCGCGGTGTCGTCCTCCCGTACGGCGCCGGCGATGCCGCCCGTCACGGCGACGCCGGGCACCCCGGCCTCGGCGGCGAGCAACCGGGATGCCCGGAGCGCCTGAGCCGTCCGGCGCGAGGTGCGCCACGCGTCCCCGGTGAGCAGCACCAGCGCCAGCCAGACCAGCGCGAAGCCGGCCCAGCGCTCGGGCGGCATGGCCTCACCGAAGTACAGGACGCCGAGCAGGAACTGGAAGACCGGTGCCATGTACTGCAACAGGCCCAGCGTGGACAGCGGCACCCGGATCGCCGCCGCGCCGAAGCAGACCAGCGGGAGCGCGGTGACGATGCCGGTGGAGGCGAGGAGGGCGGAGTGCCCGACGCCCTCGCCGGTGAAGGTGGAGCCGCCGTGCGCCGACAGCCACAGCAGGTAGCCGAGCGCCGGCAGGAACTGGATCGCGGTCTCGGCGGCCAGCGACTCGACCCCGCCGAGGTTGACCTTCTTCTTCACCAGCCCGTAGACGGCGAAGGAGAAGGCGAGGCAGAGCGAGATCCACGGCGGACGGCCGTACCCGACGGTCAGCACGAGGACGGCGGCCAGGCCGACACCGACCGCCACCCACTGCACGGGCCGCAGCCGCTCCTTCAGGAGCAGGACGCCCATCGCGATGGTGACCAGCGGGTTGATGAAGTAGCCGAGGGAGGCCTCGACGACGTGGCCGCTGTTCACGGCCCAGATGTAGACGCCCCAGTTCACGGTGATGACGGCGGCGGCCACGGTGACGAGCGCGAGCCGGCGCGGCTGTCGCAGCAGCTCACCGGCCCACTTCCAGCGCCGTACGACGATCAGCGCGACGGCGACGAAGGCGAGGGACCACACCATGCGGTGGGCGAGGATCTCGCCCGCGCCGGCGGGCTTGAGCAGGGGCCAGAAGAGGGGGACGAGCCCCCACATCCCGTAGGCGGCGAAACCGTTCAGCAGGCCTGTCCGGCTCTCACCGGCCTTGGTCTTCCCGGCCACGGGCCCCTCCTTCTGACGACCGTACCGCCTCGTGACAGGCGCGCGTGGTCGAAGGTAACGCCGGACACCCCCGTCTGTCATGCCCGTATCGCCATACGGTCGTGACAGGCGAGGGTGTCCGGCGTGGCGGGTCAGCCCTTGAGCGCGGCGGCGACCGCCTCGGACAGCGGGGTGGTCGGGCGGCCGGCCAGCCGGGACAGGTCGCCGGTGGTGACGACCAGCTCGCCCTTCTCGATCGACGCGTCCACGCCGGCCAGGATCGCGGCGAACGGCCCGGGCAGCCCGGCGCCGGTCAGGATGCCGGTCAGGGCCTCGGTGGACACGGCGTTGTAGGCGATCTCCCTGCCGGTCTGCCGGCTCAGCTCGGCCGCGTACTCGGCGAAGCTCCACGCCTCGTCGCCGCCCAGCTCGTACGTCGTGTTCTCGTGCCCCTCGCCGGTCAGTACGGCGACCGCGGCGGCGGCGTAGTCGGCGCGGGAGGCGGAGGAGACGCGGCCGTCACCGGCGGCGGCGACGACGGCGTCGTGCGCCAGCACCGGGGCGAGGTTCTCGGTGTAGTTCTCGTGGTACCAGCCGTTGCGCAGCAGGCTGTAGGGGAGACCGGAGGCCAGCAGGGCCTTCTCGGTGGCACGGTGGTCGTCGGCCAGTCCGGCGCTCAGGCTGCCGGGCGCGCTCGTGTACGCCAGCAGCGCGACGCCCGCCGCCACGGCGGCGTCGATGACGACCTGGTGCTGGGCCGGGCGGCCCTTGTCGAACTCGTTGCCCGAGATCAGCAGGACCTTGTCGCCGGCGGCGAACAGGCCGTCGAAGGTCCCGGGATCGTTGTAGTCGGCGACCGCGAGCCGCACGCCGCGCCCGGCGAGGTCGGCGGCCTTGGCCTTGTCGCGCACGACGGCCGTGATCCCCTCGGCGGGGACCTTCTCCAGCAACTGCTCCACGACGTGGCGGCCGAGGTGTCCGGTGGCTCCGGTGACGACGATGCTCATGATGCAGAACTCCTTGGGGGGTGCGGTCTGTAACTAACCCTAAGGCGTGCGCTAACCAAGAGAAAGTACCCACTTTGAAGTAAGGTACTAGCGTTCAGGTAAGTACCGGTTCCGGGTGGGTGCCGGGCCGAGCGGTGCTGCCGCACGGCCGGGGTGAGCGCCGTCGGTGTCCGTACGGGTGAACACGCAGGCCCGGAACCGTCGCGGTTCCGGGCCTGCGTATGTCGCGTGCGGTGCGTCGCCGTCGCTCAGCCGACGACCGTCCAGGTGTCCCCGCCCGCCAGCAGCGCCGCCAGGTCCCCCTTGCCGTGGCGGTCGATGGCCGCGTCGAGCTGGTCGGACATCTGGGTGTCGTAGACCGGCCGCTCGACGGAGCGCAGGACGCCGATCGGCGTGTGGTGCAGGGTGTCCGGGTCGGCCAGCCGGGACAGCGAGAACGCGGTGGTCGGGGACGCGGAGTGCGCGTCGTGGACCAGGACCTCGGACTCGTTCTCCGCGGTCACCGTCACCACCTTCAGGTCGCCGGTCGCACGGTCGCGCACCACCCCCCGGGACCGGTCGGCACCGAACCGGATCGGCTGCCCGTGCTCGAGGCGGATCACCGCCTCCTCGGCCGTCTCCCGGTCTTTCAGCGCGTCGAAGGCGCCGTCGTTGAAGATGTTGCAGTTCTGGTAGATCTCCACCAGCGCCGTGCCCGGATGGGCGGCGGCCTGCCGCAGCACCTCCGTCAGGTGCTTGCGGTCGGAGTCGATCGTGCGCGCCACGAACGACGCCTCCGCGCCGAGCGCCAGCGACACCGGGTTGAACGGCGCGTCCAGCGAGCCCATCGGCGTCGACTTGGTGATCTTGCCGACCTCGGAGGTGGGCGAGTACTGCCCCTTGGTCAGCCCGTAGATCCGGTTGTTGAACAGCAGGATCTTCAGGTTCACATTGCGGCGCAGGGCGTGGATGAGGTGGTTGCCGCCGATGGACAGGGCGTCCCCGTCCCCGGTGACCACCCACACGCTCAGGTCGCGCCGGCTGGTGGCGAGCCCGGTCGCGATCGCCGGGGCCCGCCCGTGGATCGAGTGCATCCCGTAGGTGTTCAGGTAGTACGGGAAGCGCGAGGAGCAGCCGATGCCCGAGACGAAGACGATGTTCTCCCTGGCCAGCCCCAGCTCCGGCATGAAGCCCTGGACGGCGGCCAGGATCGCATAGTCGCCGCAGCCGGGGCACCAGCGGACCTCCTGGTCGGACTTGAAGTCCTTCATGGACTGGCGGCCCTCGGCCTTGGGGACGAGCGAGAGCGCCTCGATCGTGCCCGTGCCTTCCGTGGACGTCTCAGCCATCGATGGCCTCCTTGAGCGCCGAGGCGAGCTGTTCCGCCTTGAACGGCATGCCGTTGACCTGGTTGTACGAGTGCGCGTCGACCAGGTATCTCGCCCGGATCAGGGTGGCGAGCTGGCCCAGGTTCATCTCCGGGATCACGACCTTGTCGTACGCCTTCAGCACCGTGCCCAGGTTCTTCGGGAACGGGTTCAGATGCCGCAGGTGGGCCTGCGCGATCGCCTCCCCGGCCGCCCGCAGCCGCCGTACCGCCGCGGTGACGGGCCCGTAGGTGGAACCCCAGCCCAGGACCAGGGTCCTCGCCCCGTGCGGGTCGTCGACCTCGACGTCGGGGACGTCGATGCCGTCGATCTTGGCCTGCCGGACGCGGACCATGAAGTCGTGGTTGGCCGGGTCGTAGGAGATGTTGCCGGTGCCGTCCTGCTTCTCGATCCCGCCGATCCGGTGCTCCAGCCCCGGCGTGCCCGGCACCGCCCACGGCCGGGCCAGGGTCTGCGGGTCACGCAGGTAGGGCCAGAACACCTCGGAGCCGTCGGCCAGGGTGTGGTTGGGGCCCTGCGCGAACTGCACCGCCAGGTCCGGCAGCTCGTCCAGCTCGGGGATCCGCCAGGGTTCGGAGCCGTTGGCGAGGTAGCCGTCGGACAGCAGCATCACCGGCGTGCGGTACGTCAGCGCGATCCGGGCCGCCTCCAGGGCGGCGTCGAAGCAGTCGGCGGGCGTGCGGGGCGCGACGATCGGGAGCGGGGCCTCGCCGTTGCGCCCGAACATCGCCTGCAGCAGGTCCGCCTGCTCGGTCTTGGTCGGCAGACCGGTCGAGGGGCCGCCCCGCTGGATGTCGACGACCAGCAGCGGCAGCTCCAGCGACACGGCCAGACCGATGGTCTCCGACTTCAGGGCCACCCCGGGACCGGAGGTCGTGGTCACCGCCAGCGACCCGCCGAAGGCCGCCCCGAGCGCCGCGCCGATCCCGGCGATCTCGTCCTCGGCCTGGAAGGTGCGCACGCCGAAGTTCTTGTGCCTGCTCAGCTCGTGCAGGATGTCCGAGGCCGGCGTGATCGGGTACGAGCCCAGGAACAGCGGGAGGTCGGCCTGCCGCGAGGCCGCGATCAGCCCGTAGGACAGCGCCAGGTTCCCGGAGATGTTGCGGTAGGTGCCGACGGGGAACGCCTTCGCCGCCGGGGCCACCTCGTAGCTGACCGCGAAGTCCTCGGTCGTCTCGCCGAAGTTCCAGCCCGCCCGGAACGCCGCGAGGTTGGCGGCCGCGATGTCCGGCTTCTTCGCGAACTTCGCCTTCAGGAACTTCTCGGTCCCCTCGGTCGGCCGGTGGTACATCCACGACAGGAGGCCGAGCGCGAACATGTTCTTGCTGCGCTCGGCCTCCTTGCGGGTGAGGTCGAAATCCTTGAGGGCCTCGACGGTCAGCGTGGTCAACGGGACCGGGTGGATCTGGTAACCGTCGAGGGACCCGTCCTCCAGCGGCGAGGCCGCGTACCCCACCTTCTGCATCGCCCGTTTGCTGAACTCGTCCGTGTTGACGATGATCTCCGCACCGCGCGGCACATCGCCGATGTTCGCCTTCAGGGCCGCCGGATTCATCGCGACCAGCACGTTCGGCGCGTCACCGGGGGTGAGGATGTCGTGGTCGGCGAAGTGCAGCTGGAACGAGGACACCCCCGGCAGCGTCCCGGCGGGAGCCCGGATCTCGGCGGGGAAGTTCGGCAGCGTCGACAGGTCGTTGCCGAACGACGCCGTCTCCGAGGTGAAACGGTCACCGGTGAGCTGCATGCCGTCACCGGAGTCCCCCGCGAACCTGATGATCACCCGGTCGAGACGTCGTACGTCCTTCGTCCCGCCCGGTTTGCGCTGCTCTCCCACGACGGCTGCGTCCGTTCCGTCGCTGCCGTCGGCCTGTTCCGCTGGGCTGCTGACCTGACTGGTCACTGAACTGGACCTCCCTCGAGGCGGCTGTCCGGAGGAGCGGCCTTCCCACAGACCCTCCCTGGATCAACCCTACGTCTGTAAGGGTCGCCTTCCTCGGCCATTCGCACCACGGTCACTGCCCTGAGCCGGCCCGGCGCCCTGACGTGCCATGATTTCCGACTGCCCGGGATGTGCGAGAAGGCACGACGAAGAAAAAGCGCTCTTTCGCCGTCCTCAGGAGTTGAGATAGGTGAGGACCGCGAGAACGCGCCGGTGATCCCCGTCGCTCGGGGACAGCCCGAGCTTCAGGAAGATGTTGCTGACGTGCTTCTCCACCGCGCCGTCGCTCACCACCAGCTGCCTGGCGATCGCCGAGTTCGTCCGCCCCTCGGCCATCAGCCCCAGCACCTCCCGCTCCCGCGGGGTCAGCCCGGCCAGCACGTCCTGCTTGCGGCTGCGCCCGAGCAGCTGCGCGACCACCTCGGGATCCAGGGCCGTGCCCCCCTCGGCCACCCGCACCACCGCGTCCACGAACTCCCGCACGTCGGCCACCCGGTCCTTGAGCAGGTAACCCACCCCGCGGCTGGAACCGGCCAGCAGTTCGGTGGCGTACCTCTCCTCCACGTACTGCGACAGCACCAGCACCCCGAGCCCCGGATGCGACCTGCGCAGCAGTACGGCGGCCCGCACCCCCTCGTCGGTGTGCGTCGGCGGCATCCGCACGTCGGCCACGACCACGTCGGGCAACGCCCCCTCCGCGTCCAGCTCGGTGACCGTCTTCACCAGCGCCTCGGCATCCCCGACCCCGGCGACCACGTCATGCCCCCGGTCCGTCAGCAACCGCGTCAGCCCCTCCCGCAGCAGCACCGAGTCCTCGGCAATGACCACCCGCACCCTGACCTCCACGCTCTTCGGCCCCCCAGCCACAACCCGTCCGTCCACGGAACAGCCCCAGCATCCCAGCAATCGCCCCGCGCCGGGTGAGTCCGGCGACGACGACGGGAAATCTTCGACAGGGGGCGTCCTCGGGCCTGCCGCCCCCGGCCCACGTCCGAAGCCGACCACGAACGGCTGGTGGAGACACAGCGCCCGACTGGACCGGGGGTGGTGCCCCGGCCGGGGCTCGGGCGGGATCGGTACGGGATGCGGGGGCGGAACCCGACGCGGGGTGCAGGGGGAGCCCCGCCGGGGTTCAGGGCGGAGCCCATGGCGGGAGGGAAGGGGTGGAGCCCCCGGGGACGGGAAGGGCAGGGGCGGCGGGGACGGGGAAACCCCTACTCCCCGCCCCGCCAGGGCAGCTCCGCCGTCACCCGCGTGGGCCCGCCGACCGGAGAGTCCACCACCAGGATCCCGTCCACCGCGTCGAGCCGCCCGGCCAGCCCGGCCAGCCCCGACCCGCCGGAGGCATCCGCACCGCCCACGCCGTCATCGCTCACCTGCACCAGCAGCCGGTCCTCCGCCCGCCACACGTCCACGGACGCCGACCTCGCCCCACTGTGCTTGCTGACGTTCTGGAGCAGCTCGGAGACGGTGAAGTAGGCGATCCCCTCGATGGCCGGCGCCGGTCGCGCCGGCAGTTCGGCCGTCACCTGCACCGGCACCGTGCACCGCGAGGCCACCGACGACAGCGCCGCGTCCAGCCCCCGGTCGGTCAGCACGGCCGGATGGATCCCCCGCGCCAGGTCCCGCAGCTCCTGCAACGCCGTCTTCACCTCGCCGTGCGCCTCGTCCACCATCCGCGCCGCCTCTCGCGGATCCTCCCGCAGCTTCTCCTTCGCGAGGCCCAGATCCATCGCCAACGCCACCAGCCGCGCCTGCGCGCCGTCGTGCAGATCCCGCTCGATCCGCCGCAGGTCGGCGGCCGCCGTGTCGACCACGACCCCCCGGTCGGACTCCAGCTCCACCACCCGCGACGCCAGCCGCGACGGCCCGAGCAGCCCGTGCACCATCACCCGGTCCACCGTTGTCAGCGCCCGCACGATCCACGGCGTGGCCAGCGTGAACAACAGCCCCACCAACGCCGTCACGGTGATCTCGAACGGGTTGTCCAGGTACACCCGGTGCCCCTCGTCGCCGTACAGCTGAAGGCCGTCCTGCCCGCCGTACAGCGGGAAGAGCCAGAACCACAGCGGATACGTCAGCGTCGTCCAGCCGTACGCCCAGAACACGACCGCGACGCAGAAGGAGAACACCGCCCACGGCAGGTGCAGCACCGCGTACAGGACGTGCCGCCAGGACGTGCCGCTCCTGAGCACCGCGCCCATCCGGGCCAGCGCCCCCGGGCCCCGCGGCCGCAACGGCTCCGGCGCGGCCACGTCCAGCCCGAGCAGCCCCCGCGCCCGCGCCCGCTCCACCGCCCCGAGGCCACGGCACGCCGCCAGCCCCGCCGCCAGTACCGGAACCCCGAGGAACGTCACCAGCAGGCCCGCCCCCACCGACAGCATCGTGACCGCGAAGGTGAACAGCACGATGCTGATCGGCAGGCTCAGCAGCACGTAGGCGAACTCCCGCCAGGCACGCGCCTCGACCGGTGCCCGCAGCGCGGCCGGCAGCCGGCGCCACCGGCGCCCACCGGCCCCGGCACCGGGCGTCCCTCCGTGCCGCGAACGGTCCCCGTGGCTCCCGGGGGCCCCGTGGTCCAGGTGGTCCCCGTGGTCCAGGTGGTCCCCGTGGTCCCGGTAGTCCCCGTACTGCCCGTACTGCGTGGCCATCGGCGTCGTCCGTTCTGCTCGTCTTGTCCGCAGGTGTCGTCCCCTACCTCCACCCTCCTCGGCGGCGCCCCCGCGGACCATGGAGTCCATCGGCGTCTTGGGAGGGGGGTTTTCCCCACCCCGGACCTCAGGGACCGTCAGGGTCGCGCAGCCCGCGCGGCCCCGTGGCGAGGTCACCTACTCCGTGGGCCCCGTCGGCTCCGCCCGGTCCCGCCAGGGCAACTCCGCCGTCACGGTCGTGGGCCCCCCGACCGGGGAGTCCACGATGAACAGCCCGTCCACGGCGCCCAGCCGGTCCGCCAGCCCCCGCATCCCCGACCCGCCGTCGAGCCGCGCACCGCCCCGGCCGTCGTCGGACACCTGGATGAGCAGCCGGTTCTCCACCCGCCACACGTCCACGGACGCCGACCTCGCCCCACTGTGCTTGCTGACGTTCTGGAGCAGCTCGGAGACGGTGAAGTAGGCGATCCCCTCGATGGCCGGCGCCGGTCGCGCCGGCAGTTCGGCCGTCACCTGCACCGGCACCGTGCACCGCGAGGCCACCGACGACAGCGCCGCGTCCAGCCCCCGGTCGGTCAGCACGGCCGGATGGATCCCCCGCGCCAGGTCCCGCAGCTCCTGGAGGGCGAGCTTCACCTCGCCGTGCGCCTCCTCGACCATCACCGACGCCGCGTCCGGGTCCTCCAGCAGCTTCTCCTTGGCCAGGCCGAGCCCCATCGCCAGATTGACCAGCCGCGCCTGCGCGCCGTCGTGCAGATCCCGCTCGATCCGCCGCAGATCGGCCGCGGCGGTGTCCACCACGATCCCCCGGTCGGACTCCAGTTCGGCGATCCGCCGCTCCAGCTCGTCCGAGGGGCACAGCAGGGCCCGCACCATCGCCCGGTCCGCGTTGGTCAGCCCCCGTGCGAGGAAGGGCAGCACCGGCCACAGCACGAACAGCGACACCAGCGTCACCGTGAAGGTGAGGATCCCCCAGGGCAGCCGGATGAAGTCGTACAGCACCGTCCGCCAGGCCACCGGATCCTTCAGGACCAGCCACATGCCCTGGAAGACGTTGCCCGCCCGGCGCAGCGGCAGCGGGCTCGGCTCGTCGACCCGCACCGCGAGCAGCATCCGCGCCCGGCCCCGCTCGAACCGGCCCATCAGCCGCGCCCCCAGCAGACCGAGCGTGAGCAGCGGCAGCCCGACCACCGTGAGCGTCAGCGTGGCGCCGGTGAACAGCACCGTCATGACGTAGACGAAGCCGACGACCGACAGGGGGAGGTTCGTCAGAAGGTGGACGATCTCCTTCCACGTCTGCGGGTCGTAGGCGAACCGGACGCGCGGCAACGGCTCGTCGCGCCCCGGCGCACCCGGGCCGACGGCGGGCACGACGGGCACGGCGCGCGGACGCGCGGCCGTGGGAGCGGCTTTGGATACGGTCATGTCCGTCAGCGTGCCGCGCGACGCGCCTCCGCGCCATGGAGTTCGCCGCCGGGAGTCCCTGGGGAAAACCCCACCCCCCTCGCCCCGGCTGTGACTGCCTGCTTACCGTGTCTTTATCAGGCCCTAGACTCCCGTGCGTACAGATCGTCGAACAGGCCGAGGTCGGGTCGGGGAGCGAGGGACGGACCGTGCCGCAGTCGTCGCAAGCAGCGCTGAGGGAACCGACGGTCGTCGTGGCGTCGGACTACTTCGACTCCTACGCGGTCGTCGGGCTCCTCGCCGTCATCGGCGTGCTCTTCGTCGCGGTCGCGTTCGGCGCGGGCCGCCTGCTGCGCCCCGTGGTCCCCACCCCCGAGAAACTCCTGACGTACGAGTGCGGCGTCGACCCCGTCGGCGAGGGCTGGGCCCACACCCAGGTCCGCTACTACGTCTACGCCTTCCTCTACGTCATCTTCGCCGTCGACTCGATCTTCCTGTTCCCCTGGGCGACGGTCTTCGCCGCCCCCGGCTACGGCGCGGCCACGCTCGTGGAGATGTTCGTCTTCCTCGGCTTCCTGGCCGTGGGCCTGCTGTACGCCTACAAGAAGGGCGTCCTGACATGGACGTGAACCCGCCCACCCCCGAGCCGGTGGCGACTCCCGAGCCGGTACTGCTCCCCGAGCCGGTGAGGATCCCCCCGACCGGGCAGAGCCGGGAGCGGGGGAAGCTCGGCGCCCTCGCCCGCCTCGCCCCGGAGCCGATGAAGGTCGTCCTGAACTGGGGCCGCCGCTACTCGCTCTGGGTCTTCAACTTCGGCCTCGCCTGCTGCGCGATCGAGTTCATCGCCGCCTCCATGGCCCGCCACGACTTCATCCGCCTGGGCGTCATCCCCTTCGCGCCGGGCCCGCGCCAGGCCGACCTGATGGTCGTCTCCGGCACGGTCACGGACAAGATGGCCCCGGCCGTCAAGCGCCTCTACGAGCAGATGCCCGAGCCGAAGTACGTCATCTCCTTCGGCGCGTGCAGCAACTGCGGCGGCCCGTACTGGGACTCGTACTCCGTCACCAAGGGCGTCGACCAGATCATCCCCGTCGACGTGTACGTCCCCGGCTGCCCGCCGCGCCCCGAGGCGCTGCTCCAGGGAATCCTCAAGCTCCAGGAGAAGATCGCCCGCGAGTCGCTGGGGGAGCGCTACGCCACCGGCGCCGACCGCCCCTCGACGGCGGCCCTCCAGAGCGGGCTCGTCCGGCCGCCGGCCGCGGGCGCAGATGTGGAGGGGGACGCCCGATGACCACCGTCGGCTGGCTCCCCGCCCCCGCCGAGGACCTCTTCGGCCCGGAGGCCACCGCCGAGGAGTCGTACGAGGTCCTGACGGTCGACGTACCGCCGCGGTCCTGGACCGCGGCACTGCTCGCGGCCCGCGACCGGCTGTCCTGCACCTACTTCGACTGGCTCAGCGCGGTCGACGAACCGGGCACCGGCTTCCGCGTCTCGGCCCACGTCGTCGCCCTGGCGCCGGTCCGCCGACTGCTGCTGCGCACGACGGTCCCGCACGAGGCCCCGACGCTCGCCTCCGCCGTGGACGTCTACGCGGGCGCGGCCTGGCACGAGCGCGAGACCCACGAGATGTTCGGCGTCGTCTTCGACAACCATCCCGCCCTGGACCACCTCCTCCTTCCCGAGAACTTCGAGGGCCACCCGCTCCGCAAGGACTTCGTCCTCGCCGCCCGCGTCGCCAAGGCCTGGCCCGGCGCGAAGGAACCCGGCGAGTCCGAGCACGGCGGCCCCAAGCGGCGCCAGATGCTCCCCCCGGGAGTTCCCGACCCCAACGAATGGGGCCCCTTGAAGGGCCAGCTCCCCCCTGCCCCGACCCGTCCCGCCCGAGCACCCCGCACAGCCCCCGGCGACCGCCCGGCCCGCCCGGCAGGCGACCGCCCCGCCCGGCGCGCACGAACGGCGTCCGAGGGCTCGGCCAGCCAGACGCCCAGCCGGACGGCGGGGCAGACGGCGGGGCAGGAAGCGAGCCGGGAGGTGACCCGGGAAGCGGGCCGAGTGGCGGGCGAAGCGGCGAGCCGAGCGGCAGGCCGGCCGGCCGCGGAGGCGCCGCCCACCCAGGCCACCGCGCCCGCACGCCCCGCACGACGAGCGCGGACGGCCGCCGAGGGCTCGGCGAGCCAGTCGTCCGACCGGACCCCGCCCCAGCCCACCGACCGACCGCGAACCCCGTCGGTGGCCGGAACCGAGGGCGCCTCGGCCCCGACCGCTCCCCGGAGCGCCTCCGGAGCCGGCCCCCGCCGTTCCCGAAGCGCGAGCCAGGGGTCGGCCTCCCAGCGGACGGAGGACGTGTCTCGAGGGGAGACGTCTCCGGGTGACGAGTCCCCTGCCCCGCAGGCACCGGCCCCGGAGTCCCCTGCCCCGCAGGCACCGGCCCCGGAGTCCCCTGCCCCGCAGGCACCGGCCCCGGGCGGGACGCCTCCGGACCGGACCGGCCCCGACCCTGCCGCTCCGGACTCCTCGGCGCCCGAATCCCCGGCGGTCCCGCACGACGCGGCGTCGTCCGCCCCGTCGGCCGCCTCCGAGGACTCCACCGGCCGTCGGTCGGCCGCCGGCAGCGGGGCGTCCCGCCGCGCGCAGGCCCCCCGCAGCGCCGACGCCCCCTGGCACCACGCCCGCCCCGCGTTCGACGATCCGCAACGGGACCCGAGGCACCCCGAGCCCGACACGGATCATCCGGACGCCCCGGACGCCCCGGACGCCCCGGATGTCGCACCCGCCCCCGGGAACGACCGCCCCGAGACCGATCACCCCGACAACGACACCCCCGCGAACCCCCAGGGAGGCCCGCAGTGAACGACGCTCTCGACGTCGCCCTGCGACTCCTGATCGTCTTCGTCGTCTTCCTCACCTTCCCCCTGATCGTCGGTCAGGCCGAGCACAAGGTGATGGCCCACATGCAGGGCCGCCTCGGCCCGATGTACGCCGGTGGCTTCCACGGCTGGGCTCAGCTCATCGCGGACGGTGTGAAGTTCGCGCAGAAGGAGGACATCGTCCCCGCGGGCGCGGACCGCCGTATCTTCCAGCTGGCCCCCGCCGTGGCCCTGCTGCCGTACCTCCTGGTCCTCCTCGCCATCCCCATCGGCCCCGGCGAGGGCGCCGTCGGCGAGGTCGTCGACGCCGGCGTCTTCTTCGTCCTGGCCGTCATGGGCGTCGGCGTCCTCGGCTCGCTCATGGCCGGCTGGGCCAGCGCCAACAAGTTCTCCCTCCTCGGCGGCCTGCGCACCGCCGCACAGCTCCTCGCCTACGAACTTCCGATGCTGCTCACCGCAGCCTCCGTCGCCATGGCGGCCGGCACGGTCTCCCTCCCCGGTATCGTCGACGCCTTCGAGTGGTGGTGGCTGCCCTGGCAGATCGTCGGCGCGATCGTCTTCTTCGTCGCCGGCCTCGCCGAACTCCAGCGCCCCCCGTTCGACATGCCCGTCGCCGACTCGGAGATCATCTTCGGCGCCTACACCGAGTACACCGGCCTCCGCTTCGCCCTGTTCCTCCTCGCCGAGTACGCCGGAATCGTCGTCCTGTCCGGCCTGACCACCGTCCTCTTCCTGGGCGGCTGGCACGGCCCCTGGGGCGCCGACGGCCTCGGCTGGGTCTGGACCCTGCTGAAGTCCGCCGTCCTCGCCTTCGTCGTGATCTGGCTGCGCGTCACCTATCCCCGCTTGCGCGAGGACCAGCTCCAGAAACTGTCCTGGACTCTCCTCGTCCCCCTCTCCCTCGCCCAGATCGCCCTCACCGGCGTCGTCAAGGTGGTGATCTCCTGATGTCCCGCCCGTCACCCGACCACCGCCCCGCGACGACGCCCTCCGTGCGCCCCCGCCTGTCGATTCCCGGCTCCGGCCTCGCCAAGGGCCTGGCCGTCACCCTCCGCACGATGACGCGGAAGACCGTCACCGAGCAGTACCCGGACGCCCAGCCCGACCTCCCGCCCCGCACCCGCGGTGTGATCGGTCTGTTCGAGGAGAACTGCACGGTCTGCATGCTGTGCGCCCGCGAGTGCCCGGACTGGTGCATCTACATCGACTCCCACAAGGAGACGGTCCCGGCGGCGGCCCCCGGCGGCCGCGAACGCAGCCGCAACGTCCTCGACCGCTTCGCCATCGACTTCGCCCTGTGCATGTACTGCGGCATCTGCATCGAGGTCTGTCCCTTCGACGCGCTGTTCTGGTCCCCGGAGTTCGAGTACGCCGAGACCGACATCCGCGAACTCACCCACGAACGGGACAAGCTCCGCGAGTGGATGTGGACCGTGCCGGCCCCGCCCGCCCTCGACCCCGGCGCGGAGGAACCGAAGGAGATCGCCGCCGCCCGCAAGACGGCCGAGAAGCTGGCTGCCGCTCGGACCACCCCGGAGACGGAGACCGCACCGGCGACGCAGGACACCCAGGCAGGCCGGGCCACTCCGCCCGGACCGGACAACCCCCAGGGAGGCGGGGCGTGACCCTCGCTCAGGCACCTCACGGCTTCCTCTCCCCGACCGGCGTGGAGATCGCCTTCGTCCTCGTCGGCCTGGTGACCTTCGGCGCCGCCCTCGTCACCGTCACCACCAAGCAGCTGGTGCACGCCGCCCTCTGGCTGGTGGTGACCCTCGGCGGCCTCGCCGTCGAGTACCTCCTGCTCACCGCGGAGTTCATCGCCTGGGTGCAGGTACTGATCTACGTGGGTTCCGTCGTCGTGCTCCTCCTCTTCGGTCTGATGCTCACCAGAGCGCCCATCGGCCGCTCCCCGGACGCGGACTCCGGCAACCGGTGGGCCGCCCTCACGGTCGCCGCCGCCGCCGCGGCCGCCCTCGTCTGGGTCGTCGTCGACGCCTTCCGCGCCACCTGGATCGACCTCGACGGCCCGGCCGCCGGCTCCACCGAGGCCACCGGCGCGAGCCTCTTCCAGAACTGGGTCCTCCCCTTCGAGGCTCTCTCCGTCCTGCTCCTCGCGGCCCTGGTCGGCGCGATCGTCCTGTCCCGCAAGGCGAAGGCGGAGTCGAGCTCTCCCCCTCTGAACTCCCGAGTCACCGGCAAGAGTTCCCCGTCCGTCCCGGATGCCCGGAAAAATCCGGCCGAGCAGGAAGGCGCCCGCTGATGCACCTCGCCTATCCCGCCGTCCTCTCCGCCCTCCTCTTCTGCACCGGCCTGTACGGCGTCCTCGCCCGCCGCAACGCGATCCTGGTCCTGATGTCGGTCGAGCTGATGCTCAACGCCGTCAACCTGAACCTCGTCGCCTTCGACGTCTGGCTCAGCCGGACCGCCGAGGAGACCCTGCACTCCGGTCAGGCCCTGACCCTGTTCACCATCGCCATCGCCGCCGCCGAGATCGGCATCGGCCTGGCGATCGTCCTCGCCGTCCACCGCAACCGCGGCACCGCGGACATCGACAAGCTCCGCGACACCGCCGAGGGCCACGAGAGCGCCGGGGGCGACGAGCCCGCCGGCGCCGACGGCACCGGCCCCACGGCCGAGAAGGCTGAGGCCACCGCGTGACCACGACCACCCTCGCCGTCCTCGTCCCCCTCCTGCCGTTCCTCGGTGCCGTCGCCGGCCTGCTCCTCGGCCGCACCGCCCCCGGCTTCGTGCGCCCGCTCGCCGTCCTGCCGCCCCTCGCCTCCCTCGTACTGGCCGCGACCGTCGCGGTACGCCAGGGCGGGGACACGGCCGTCGACGCCGCCACCGAGCTGACGCCCACCGGCTCCGTCCCGATCGAACTCGCTCTGCACATCGACGGCTTCGCCGCCCTCGTCGCCACCCTGGTCGGCCTCGTCGCCACCTGCGTGCAGATCTACTCGACGGGCTACCTGCGCGACGACCCGCGCTACCCCTCGTACGCCGCCCTCGTCTCCCTGTTCACCTCCGCGATGTTCCTCGTCGTCTACTCGGGCGACCTGATCGTGCTGCTGGTCGGCTGGGAAGTGATGGGCATCTGCTCCTACTTCCTGGTCGGCCACTACTGGGAGACCCCGGAGGCCCGCGCCGCCTCCATCAAGGCCTTCCTCGTCACCAAGCTCGGCGACGTCCCCTTCCTCATCGGTCTGCTCGCCCTCGCCACCGACGCCGGCTCCTTCCGGATCACCGAGGTCCTCGCCACGGTCGCCCACGGCGGACTCGACCACCCGACGCTCATCGCCCTGCTGCTCCTGGCCGGTGTGGCCGGCAAGTCGGCGCAGTTCCCGCTGCACACCTGGCTCCCGGACGCGATGGCCGGCCCGACACCCGTCTCCGCGCTCATCCACGCCGCGACCATGGTCGCCGCCGGTGTCTACTTCGTCGCCCGTCTCCTCCCGGTGTTCGAGGCCTCCCGGGCCGCGATGGTCGTCCTCGCCGTCATGGCCGCCGTCACCATGGCCGGCTCGGGTCTCGCCGCGCTCGCCCAGGACGACATCAAGCGGGTCCTCGCCTACTCGACGATCGGCCAACTCGGCTACATGACCGGCGCCCTCGCCGTCGGCGACCGCGGTGCCGCCGTCTTCCACCTCCTCTCCCACGGCGCCTTCAAAGCCCTGCTGTTCCTCGCGGCCGGCGTGATCATCCACGCCGCCGGCACCAACTCGCTGGCCGCCATGTCCCGCACGACCGGACTGCGCGACCGCGTCCCGGACGCCTTCTGGACGATGACCGTGGCCCTCCTCGCGCTCGCCGCGATCCCCCCCTTCAGCGGCTTCTTCTCCAAGGAGACCGTCCTCGGCGCCGCCGAGCACGTCTCCACCGGCCACACCGAGCACGCCCCCGCCGCGGCCGGCTGGATCGTCCTCGTCGCCGGCCTGCTCACCGCCGTCCTCACCGCCGCCTACGCGACCCGGCTGTGGCTGCTGGCCTTCCGCGGCCACGGCGCCGAGGTCCCCGACCACGGCCGCCAGCCACTGACGACGACCGTGGTGCTGTGGGTGCTCGCCGTCCCGTCCCTCGCCCTCGGCGGGTTCGCCTACCGCTCGCTGCCCGACTGGTTCGACGGCCGTGACCTCGCCCCGACCCTCACCACCTCCGTCCTCGGCACCGGCCTGGCCCTCGGCGGCGGCCTGGCCGTCTACAGCGCATGGCGGCACACCACCGCGCTCGCGGCCCGCTTCCCGCTAGGCGCCGTCGCCGCCCACCCCGAGGGCGACGCCGGACTCGTCGAGGCCGAGGCCATCGCGACCCACGTCCCCGCCTACGGAGACGTGGCCTCCGCACCCGATCCGGCGGACCCCGGACGGCTCCTGCTCGGCCCCCTGCACCGCCACGCGGCCACCGGCTTCCACCTGGACGCCGTTTACACCACCGTGTTCGTCCGCCCGGTGCAGGCCGCAGCGAGCCTCGTCCGGTTCCTCGACCGCGAGGTCGTCGACACCTACGTACGCGGCGCGGGCACCCTGCCCCGCTGGCTCGGCGCCGCCGTACGGCGCGCCCAGACCGGCAACGTCCAGACCTATGTGAGCGCGCTGCTCGCCGGCACCGTCGTCCTGGTGGTCGCCGCCGTCCTCGTCGCCACGGGAGCGTGAGCAGGCGTGATCGATATCAGTGAGTCCCTGATGCAGTTCCTTCTGGCATTGATCGTGGCCGGCCCGCTCCTCGGCGCGGTCAGCGCTCTCCTGCCTGCCCCGCCCGGGCTGAAGGGGAAGTCGCCCGAACAGGCCGTCCTGCGGCACGGCGTCACCGTGACCGGCGTGATCCTCGTCGCCGCGATCGTCCTCGCGCTCGGCTTCGACCACGACCAGCCGTCGAAGATGCAGGCCACGACCGACATCAGCTGGATCCCCGCACTCGACGTGCGCATCCACCTCGGCATCGACGGCATCTCCCTCCCCCTTCTGGTCCTGACCGCGCTGCTGACCTTCCTGTGCGCGCTCTACTCGTACTTCAACCTGCCCGCGGGCCCGAGCCCGAAGGCCTTCGTCGCGCTCCTGCTCGTCCTCGAGGCCGGCACCCTCGCCACCTTCGCCGCCCTCGACCTCCTGCTGTTCTTCCTCGCCTTCGAGACGGTCCTGATCCCGATGTACTTCCTCATCGCCCGCTGGGGCGGCGCGGGCCGGACCCGGGCGGCATGGAAGTTCATCCTGTACACACTGCTCGGATCCGTGGTCATGCTGCTCGGCCTGCTCCTGATCGGACTTCAGGCGGGCACTTTCGACATGGTGGCACTCGCCACTGACAACGGCCGGTCCCTGACCACGTCCGTGCAGGTCACCGCCGTTCTGGCGATCGGCGTCGGGCTCGCGGTGAAGACCCCGATGTGGCCCCTGCACAGCTGGCTGCCGGACGCCCACACCGCCGCCCCGACCGTCGGCTCGGTCCTGCTCGCCGGCGTCCTGCTGAAGATGGGCACGTACGGGTTCGTCCGGATCGTCCTCCCGGCCGCGCCCGACGGTTTCCACACCTTCGCGCCCTACCTCGCCGCCCTCGCCGTCGTCGGCATCATCTACGGCTCCCTGGCCTGCCTCGCCCTCGCCAAAGAGGGCGCCAAGGGAGACCTCAAGCGCCTGATCGCCTACTCCTCCGTCGGCCACATGGGCTTCGTCCTGCTCGGCATCGCCTCCACGACCCCGACCGGCGTCAACGGCGCCCTCTTCGCCAACATCGCCCACGGCCTCATCACCGGCCTGTTGTTCTTCCTGGTCGGCGCCCTGAAGGACCGCACCGGCACCACCGACCTGGACACCCTCGCGCAGGAGACCGGGGCCGCCCTCTACGGCAAGGCCCCCCGCCTCGGCGGCCTCCTCGCCTTCGCCGCGGTCGCCTCACTCGGCCTGCCCGGCCTCGCCGGGTTCTGGGGCGAGATGCTGGCCCTGTTCGGCGCCTTCGACCCCGCCGACGACCTCAGCCGTCCCGCCTTCCTCACCTTCACCGCGATCGCCGCCTTCGGGACGCTCCTGACCGCGGCCTACCTCCTCGTCGTGGTCCGCCGCGTCTGCATGGGCGCCGTCCCGCAGGACGCCCCGCGCCTCACCGACGTCCGCACCTACGAGTTCGCGGCCTGGACACCGCTCGTCGTCCTCACCGTCGTCGCCGGCCTCTGGCCCAAGGCACTCCTCGGCCTGACCGACCCGGCCGTGCAGCAGCTCCTCGCAGGAGGCAACCGATGAGCCACCTCGCCGCCGCCCCCTCGCTCGTCCAGTCCGTCGACTGGCTCGCCATCGCCCCACCCACCCTCACGGCAGTCGTCGGACTCGTCGTCCTCGTCGCCGACCTGTTCGTGCCCGACCGCCGCAAGCCGCTCCTGGGCTGGCTCTCCGTCGCGGGCCTCGCCGCCGCCACGGCCCTCCTGCTGCCACTCCTGGACGGCGACCGCTCCACGTTCTGCCTGACCGGCGACACACGCGTGTGCAGCTACACGGCCGACCACTTCACCCTCGTCATCCAGTTCCTGGTGCTGGGCGGAGCGCTGCTGGCCGCCCTCCTGTCGGTCACCGCCCTGAAGGACGAGCGCGGACGGCTCCCCGAGGGCGAGTTCTGGTTCCTGCTCCTGTCCTCCGCCGCGGGTGCGGCCCTCCTGCCCGCCTCCCGCGACCTCGCCACCCTCGTCGT
Organism: Streptomyces sp. NPDC051051; assembly: GCF_040682975.1. Taxonomy (NCBI): domain Bacteria; kingdom Bacillati; phylum Actinomycetota; class Actinomycetes; order Kitasatosporales; family Streptomycetaceae; genus Streptomyces; species Streptomyces sp. NPDC051051. The sequence goes on along the minus strand of NZ_JBFBCB010000024.1, from coordinate 78,364 downwards.
CGCCCTCGAGGTCGCCTCCCTGCCCGCCTTCGCCCTCGTCGGCATCCGGCACGGCGACCGCCGCTCCTCCGAGGCGGCCCTGAAGTTCTTCCTGTCGTCCGTCACCGCGACCGCCGTCAGCCTCCTGGGCATCAGCTTCGTCTACGCCACGACCGGCACCCTCTACCTCACCCAGGTGGCCGACCGCCTCCAGGACGTCGACGGGCAACTGCACACCCTCGCCCAGACCGGCGTCGTCCTCACCCTGATCGGCTTCGCCTTCAAGACGGCCGCCGTCCCCTTCCACTTCTGGGTCCCCGACACCTACGTCGGCGCCCCCCTCCCCATCGCCGCCTACCTGTCGGTCGTCGGCAAGGCGGTGGGCTTCTCCGGCCTCATCCTCGTCACGGTCGTCGCCTTCCCGTCGTACGCCGACGTCTGGGGCCCCGCGCTGGCGGCACTGGCCGCCCTCACCATGACCGTCGGCAACGTCGGCGCCCTCCGCCAGCAGGCCACACGCGCGTACAGCGCCGTACGTCTGCTCGCCTGGTCCTCCGTCGGCCAGGCCGGCTACCTCCTCGTCCCGATCGCCGCCGCCGCGTACTCCGACGACCCCGAGCACGCCGTCGGCTCCACCGTCGCCTACGCCCTCATGTACGCGGCCGTGAACCTGGGCGCCTTCGCCGTCGCGGCCCTGGTCGGCCGTACGCACGCCGCGAACCGCGTCACGGACTACCAGGGCCTGTACGTGAGGAACCCGCTCTCCGCGCTCGTGCTGGCCTTCTTCCTGCTCTGCCTCGCCGGACTGCCGCCCGGCATCATCGGACTCTTCGCCAAGGTCACCGTCTTCTCGGCCGCCGTCGACGCCGGCCTCGGCTGGCTCGCCGTCGTCATGGCGGCCAACGTCGTGATCGCCCTGTACTACTACCTCCGGTGGACGGCGCTCCTCTTCCGCGCCCCCGAGGACGAAACCGGCAAGCACCCCGCGCCCGCGCCCCTCACCGCCGCGATCATCCTCACCGCGGTCCTAGGCATCGCCCTCTCCGGCGCCCCGCAACTGGTCCTGCACTTCGCCGACACCGCCCTCTTCTGAGCCGTCACCCGGACGGCCCACGCCCGCCGCCGGGAGCACAAGGGAACCCGGGGCCCTCGTCTGGCGTTGTCCAAAACGGGAGGTTCCACTGGACGTGGCACCACGACACCAGCGGAACCGCAGATCAGAAGGCAAGATCCGCAAGCGAAGGGTTCCCCTGCCGCACGACTTGGAGGGCGTACCGTGCACCGCCGGCACAACGGGCTCAGGACCGCAGTACTCCTCGGGGGACTGTCCGCACTCATCATCGTCATCGGCAGCTTCTTCGGCCGCACGGGGCTCGTCGTCGCGGTCCTGATCGCGCTCGGCACCAACGCGTACGCGTACTGGAACAGCGACAAGCTGGCCCTGCGCGCCATGCGCGCCCGCCCCGTGAGCGAGTTCGAGGCCCCCGGCCTGTACCGCATGGTCCGCGAGCTCTCCACCCAGGCACGCCAGCCCATGCCCCGCCTGTACATCTCCCCGACCGAGGCCCCCAACGCCTTCGCCACCGGCCGCAACCCCCGCAACGCCGCCGTGTGTTGCACGGAGGGCATCCTGCGCCTCCTCGACGAGCGCGAACTGCGCGGCGTCATCGGCCACGAGCTGAGCCACGTCTACAACCGCGACATCCTCATCTCCTCGGTGGCCGGCGCCCTCGCCTCGGTCATCATGTTCCTGGTCAACTTCGCCTGGCTGATCCCCGTGGGCCGGTCCAACGACGACGACGGCCCCGGCATCCTCGGCATGCTGCTGATCATGATCCTCGGCCCGCTCGCCGCCAGCCTCATCCAACTGGCCATCAGCCGCTCCCGCGAGTACGAGGCCGACGCCTCCGGCGCCCAGCTCACCGGCGACCCCCTGGCCCTCGCCGGTGCCCTGCGCAAGCTCGAACTGGGCACCAAGCAGCTCCCGCTGCCGCCCGAGCCCCGCATCGAGACCGCGAGCCACATGATGATCGCGAACCCGTTCCGCCCGGGCCAGGGCCTCTCCAAGATGTTTTCGACGCACCCGCCGATGGCGGAGCGCATCGCCCGCCTCGAGAAGATGGCAGGACACCAGTGAAAACCATCCTGAACGTCATATGGCTCATCCTCAGCGGCTTCTGGCTGTTCCTCGGATACGTGTTCGCAGGCCTGCTGCTGTGCATCACCATCATCGGAATTCCCTTTGGCGTCGCGGCTTTCCGCATCGGCGTCTACGCCCTCTGGCCCTTCGGGTACACGACGGTCGAGCGCCGTGACGCGGGAGCCCCGTCCTGTCTCGGGAACGTCCTCTGGCTGGTCCTCGCCGGCTGGTGGCTGGCGCTCGCCCACATCGTCACCGGCATCGCCCTGTGCATCACGATCATCGGCATCCCGTTCGGCATCGCCAACTTCAAGCTCATCCCGGTCTCGCTGCTCCCGCTGGGCCGCGAAATCGTGCCCACGGACCAGCCGTTCGCCGCACGCTGATCGCCGCACGCCCACCGCGGCGGTCGGAGCGGAGTTGTCCACAGCCCGCTGCTTTTCCACAGGCCGCCCCCGATGTCGGCGGCAGCCCGCACCATGAACACATGACGGAGAACAAGCAGGCGAAGAAACCGCCCGCAGGAGCCCGGGCCCACGCCCGACCCCACCGGGCGTCCCGAATACCCGGTCGGCGCGTCCAGACCGCGTAACGGGCCCAGTCGTACGGGCCCGAGCCCGGGGATGCCCAGGCGTCAGGGTTGCCGCCGCCCCCGACCACGCCACACCTCTGCCGCGCCGGCGCCCCGCCCGTCGGCGCCCCCACCCGCCCTACTCGCGCCCTCTCCCCGAACCCACCCGCGCCCGCACCCCGTACGCGGCCACGCCCACCGCCAGCACACCCGCCCCCACGACCACCGAGGTTCCCGGCAGCGCGAACGCCAGGACCAGGCAGCCGAGGAGGCCCACCGCCGGCAGGACCCGCCTCAGCGGGGCCGAATCCAGCGTCCACGCCGACGCGTTGGCCACCGCGTAGTACGCCAGCACACCGAAGGAGGAGAAACCGATCGCGCCGCGCACGTCCACCGTGGCGGCGAGGACCGCGACCACCGCGCCCACGGCCAGTTCGGCCCGGTGCGGCACCTGGAAGCGCGGATGCACGGCCGACAGCACGCCGGGCAGATGCCGGTCCCGAGCCATGGCCAGCGTGGTCCGTGAGACACCCAGGATCAGGGCCAGCAGTGAACCCAGCGCGGCCACGGCGGCCCCCACCCGCACCACCGGCACCAGCCCCGGCACGCCCGCGGCGCGCACCGCGTCCGCCAGTGGCGCGGCAGCCCGCCCGAGATCCCCCGACCCCAGCACGGAAAGGACCGCGACCGCCACACACACGTACACGGCCAGCGCGATGCCGAGCGCGAGCGGGATCGCGCGGGGAATGGTCCGCGCCGGATCCCGCACCTCCTCGCCGAGGGTCGCGATGCGCGCGTACCCCGCGAAGGCGAAGAACAGCAGCCCGGCGGCCTCCAGCACCCCGCCGAGCCCTCCGGACGTCCCGATGTCCAGCCGCCCGGCGTCAAACTCCCCGGAGCCCAGACACACGACGACCACGGAAGCGAGGACCGCCAGGACCACCGCCACGATCAGCCGCGTCAGCCAGGCCGACTTGTGGACGCCGCCGTAGTTCACCGCGGTCAGCACCACCACGGCCGCGACCGCCACCGCGTGCGCCTGCCCCGGCCAGACGTACGCCCCGACCGTCAGCGCCATCGCCGCACAGGAGGCCGTCTTACCGACCACGAAGGACCAGCCCGCGAGATATCCCCAGAACGGGCCTAGCCGTTCACGCCCGTACACATAGGTGCCGCCCGAGGCCGGGTACAGCGCGGCCAGGCGGGCCGACGACATGGCGTTGCAGTAGGCGATCACGGCGGCGAGCGCGAGTCCGAGCAGCAGCCCGGAGCCGGCGGCACGGGCGGCGGGCGCGAGGGCGGCGAAGATGCCGGCGCCGACCATCGAGCCGAGCCCGATGACCACGGCGTCCCCGACGCCCAGGGTGCGCCGCAGTTCGGCGGCCGATCCGGGCTGTGTCATGGGTCGCACCCTACTGAGCCGGGGAACCACCGGGTGTCGCCAGGACGTCGTCCCCGGTGACACCGCACGAACGGGCCGTGGACGACGCGCGGACGCACAGCCTGACCGGAGCGAGATCACAGCTCCGGGACGGTGCGGGCACAGCGCGGAAGGGCAGGGTCAGGACATGAGCATCATCAGCTGGATCATTCTGGGGCTGTTGGCCGGGGTCATCGCCAAGGTACTGCTGCCGGGCCGGGACCCGGGCGGCTTCATCGGCACCACCGTCATCGGCGTGGCGGGCGCGTTCATCGGCGGTTGGATATCGGCCCGCTGGCTGGACCACCCCATCACCAAGGACTTCTACGACGGCGCCACCTGGGCGGCGGCGATCGGCGGGTCGCTGGTGCTCCTGATCGCCTACCGCATCCTGTTCGGCAACTCCCGGGACTGACCGCGGACCCGTCGCCCCGGCATCGGCTTCGAGCCCTCCAGCCCGCCCGCCGTACCCGCTGCCCGTCCGCCGGGACGGACGGGCAGGGCGACTGCCGCCGCGGCGCCCGCCCTTCCGTCCCGCTGCCAGGTCCCGGGGAGTCAGGACCTACCGGTAGTTCACGAACTGCAGCGCGAAGTCGAAGTCCTGACCCTTCAACAGGGAGATGACGGCCTGGAGGTCGTCACGGCTCTTGGAGCTGACGCGCAGTTCGTCGCCCTGGACCTGGGCCTTGACGCCCTTGGGGCCCTCGTCGCGGATGAGCTTGGCGACCTTCTTCGCGTTGTCCTGGGAGATGCCCTCCTTGATCTCCGCGAAGAGCTTGTACTCCTTGCCGGAGAGCTGGGGCTCGCCCGCGTCCAGCGCCTTCAGCGAGATCCCGCGCTTGATCAGCTTCGACTGGAAGACGTCGAGGACGGCGTTCACCCGGTCCTCGGAGTTCGCCTCCATGAGGATCTTTTCTCCGGACCACGAGATCGAGGCGCCGACGCCCTTGAAGTCGTAGCGCTGGGAGATCTCCTTGGCGGCCTGGTTGAGGGCGTTGTCGACCTCCTGCCGCTCGACCTTCGAGACGATGTCGAAACTGGAGTCGGCCATGTCCTGTGGCTCCTTGATATCGGGGTGCGTATCGGATGCGTGTCGGCGTGTGTGGGGCTGCCGTCGAGCCCGGCGTGGGACGCGGGCCGCATCCGGACAAGCCTAGCCACCCGGCCCGGCCGTGGCGGTGAGGAATCCGGGTGGCGAAGCACCCCTCCCCATCGGGTATCGTTTACGTCGTTGCCGGAGAGCACCGCCGAAAAGCGGTTCGAACGGCGGCAAACCCGGCGGTGTGCCCGAGCGGCCAAAGGGAGCAGACTGTAAATCTGCCGGCTCAGCCTTCCCAGGTTCGAATCCTGGCGCCGCCACGCTGAGGGAAACCCCCTCTGATCAGGTCAATGACCTGGTCAGAGGGGGTTTCTTGTTGTCTCTCCTCGTTCGATTCGCCGTGGCCGGGTCGCGGACGTGTCTCACCTCGTACCGCCCGTATCCCACCTTTGATCAGTGCGTGTCCCCCAGGTGTCCCCCGGGGGTGAGCATGGTCACTCCGGTTCGTTCCACTCCCGAAGCGCCGCGTCGATTCGGCTGTTCGCGTGCTCCCGCGTCTGATCGAGCACCTTGGCGTACACCTTGTGCAGTACCGCGATGCTGTGGCCGGCGCGTCGGGCGCACTCCATCGCATCCACCCCCGAGCTGAGCCAGAACGAGACGCCAGCGTGGCGCAGGTCGTAGGGGCGGCGGGCCAGGAGAGACGCCGTTTCCGGCTCGCTCAGCACGTCCTTCCGGGCCCTCGCCCACACCTCCCCATAACCGGTCTCTTGCAGCAGGCCGCCGCGGTTCGTCCGGAAGAGTCGGCCGTCGGGTGCTACGCCGTGCGCGGCGATGTGCTGCCGCAGCAGACGGACGAAGTGCGGCGGGATCGGAACAGGACGAGAGTCCTTCTTGGCACGGGCCTTGAGGTGGCGTGTCTCATGTGCCGTCCCGTCGTCGGTCCAGTTCCGTCCGGCTCGGACGATCCCTTGGCGCAGGGTGAGCATCCCCCACCCCGTTTCCGGTAGATGGCACTGGCCCACACGCAAGCCGGCTGCCTCAGCCGGACGCATGGCCGCGTAGTACAGACACCCGAAGAACGCTTCCAGGTGCCGCCCACGGAGGCCCTGCTCACGTACCCCTGCCAGCAGCGCGCGGACCTGGCGAGGGTTGGCGACGCTCTCGGGGTCCACTGCCTCCACCGACTTCGGGGCGGTCCACTTCACGGCCGTGATCGGGTTGACCGGCATGGTGAAGTACTGCGCTTCCACGGCGAGACCGAGGACGTCACTCAGGCAGGCCCTCTTGCGCTTCGCGGTACGCGGCGACGCCTCCTTCCCGTCCAGCCGTAGGGACAGCGCGTCTAGGGCAAGACGTACAGTCGCCGGGTCCTCCAGCGCGGAGACCGGCATGGAGTGCTTGGAGATCCAGGCAAGGGCGTGGGCCACATCGTCCGGCGGGGTCTCGTTCCAGCGGTTCCGGTTGTACGCCCACCCGTACAGTGCGCGCCGCATGAGCGCGGTGTCGGGCATGCCAGTCTTGGTCTTCACCAGCGCGGGGGTGATGGTTGCCAGCGCATCGGCGTAGTTCTTCCGCGACTTCGCAGGGGCCAGCGCCCACTTCCGGTCGACGTACGCACGACTGTGCTCGTACCACGTGATGGAGCCCTGTTTGGCGCGCAACTCGGATACGGGCAGGCCCGTTTCCTCGTCGAACTGGTCGCCACGCCGCACGGCCGACATGAGTTCCGATCGGCGTCCCTCAGCCTGAACTTTGAGCGTGTAGCTCTTGGAGTGCTTGCGCTCCCCGACCAGCCAACGCAGGCGGTAGGGCTTCGGGCGGTCCTTGCGAACCTCGATGGAGTAGAGACGAACGTCGTAGGTCAGTGCCATATGAACTCCAGAGGGGCCCACCGAAAGCGGGCCCCTCGTGTCTCGCGTGTGGGAGGTGGTCAGGCGGCAGCGTCTTCCATGGAGGACCACCACGCGTCGAGATCGGCGCGGCGGCAACGGAGCTGTCCGTTGGGGAGCTTGATGAGTTTCGGAGCCTTCCCCCGGGCGCGCAGCCGGTAGAAGGCGGCGCGGCTCATGTCGATCTCTTCGAGGACTTCGGGGAGCTTGAGCATCTTGGGGCGAGCCATCGTTGCGACTCCTCGGTTTGGCCTTTTGGGGAATCCGCAACATCCGCCACGCCGCAACATTGCTGGTCAGCGGCTTGAATCTGTGGCGGATGCCGTTTCTGTTGCGGATAGGTCCCGCCACGCGGGGCCGCGCGGCGGGACCTTGGGGCAGGGCCGGTCAGCCGGCGATGCGGAGTGGGCGTGTGTCGGTTTCCGCGAGCATGTGGCGGCTCTCGGAAGGGGCATCCGCCACAGATTCACCCCCGTTGACCTGCGATGTTGCGGATGTGGCGGATGTTGCGGACTTCTCGGGGTGCGGGGGGCAGTAGCGGGTCCAGGCGTCGCTGAGGTCTTCCGCGTAGTAGCCCTTCGGGGTGCCGCTGCCGACCCGGATACCACGGGGCTTGATGGGGGTGTTGTCGGGGCGCACGTACTGGCTCAGGAGCTTGGACAGGCCGCGCGCGGTGAGCGGCTTGATGCTCTGCCCGTCGTTGCTCATGTCGGCCCACGGGGCGTCATCGAGTGCCAGGAGGACTTCGAGGATGGCGGCGGTCGGCATGCGGTCGGCGCCGCAGAACACCTTGTCGCGCAGGTCCGTCAGCAGACGCACCCCCAGCGATGCCTCGTCGCCTTGGGATGCGGCCTTGATGAGCGCGACGCAGGCGGCGCGGGCCCGCTCGGGCCAGTGCCCGCCGGCCGCGTCCGCCACCGCCAGCAGCGGCTCCCACACGTCGGCCGGCCGGTCGGTGACGCCCTCGGGCATCTCCGGCCACGCGTTGGCGATCTCGTCGTGAATGGTGGCGGTCCACTCCGCGAGCCGGTCCCGCAGGACGTGGCCCTGCTTCTCGTGGACACGGCGCCGGTAGGGCTCGCACGTCTCGTTCGGTGCCTTCTTGCGCATGCGGATGATGACCGAGCGGGTCAGGATCGTGTCCGGCAGCGAGCCGAGTCCGGCCATGGCGACCGCGCAGAACGAGTCGAACCAGCCTGCCTTCTGGTCGGAGCCCTCGCCGACACAGCGCAGGGACTTCGCGCCGCGCCGGTAGCCGGAGTTCAGGAAGCCGCGGACCTCCTCGTTGCCGCCGGCCTTGGGTCCGAAGACGGTGTCGATCTCGTCGAACAGCAGCGTCGGCGTTCCCGCATCGGCCGCGACCAGCCGGAACAGGGCGTTGGCGGAGGCGTTGACGGTGGTCGCCGCGCGCGGCGTGAGCGTCTCGATGATCTCCAGCGCACGCGACTTCCCCGACCCCGGCTCGGGGCTCAGGAAGGCGATGCGGGCGGTGCCGTCGAGTGCGTCGATGAGGTGGGCGTGCGCGTCCCACAGGGCGACGGCGGTGTAGGCGTGCTCGGTGGGGAAGACGTTGAAGCGGCGGTGGAAGGCTTCGACCTCGTCGAGCAGCGCGGCGCCGTCGATGGCGTTGGTGGTGCTCATGCGGCGGTCCTCCCTTCGGTGAACGGGGCAGGTGCCCCGGTGCAGGCGGCTTTGTGGGCGTCGTACGCGGTGACCAGCGCGGCCACCTTGGGCAGGCCGGTGGCGGTGCCGGTCAGCCCGCAGAGGCAGGCGTAGGCGGCGGTGGGGGTGGCGCCGGGGCGTTTGGACCAGCGGGCGCCGTCGTCGTGGTCGCGGTAGAGGGGCGGGGCGTAGATGCGGATACCGGGCCGCTCGGGCGTGGGGTCCTCGCTGCGGCGGCGTGCGGCGCCGGCCGGGAACCGCTTCGGACGGGGAAGGACTGAAAGGACGCCCTGACGGGCGGCGCCTTCCGGCTCGCCCACGGCCGCCGGGCGTGCGGCCGGTTGGGCGGGGTGCGGGCTGGTGGCGGCGGGGGGTTGGCCTTCCAAGGGGGAGCGGGGTGGGGTGCTCATGCCGCGTCCCGGGGTCGGGCTTTGCGCAGGGAGCTGTCCAGGGCGCTGCGGATGGTGGCGCGGCACTCGGCAGCGGTGAGTCCCGCGGCCTCTCCCGCCCCTTGGAAGGCGTCCTCGGCCACGTGCCGGGGGAGGTCGCCCCATGCGACGAAGCGTCCCACCTTGAACGCGCACCGGTTCAGCGTGATGTTGCGCTGATGCTCCGGCGCCGTGGCGACCATCGCGCACTCGGCCTCCAGCGCGGCCAGGGCCGCCCGGTTGCCGTCGACCGCGGGCAGCCGCAACGGAGCGACCGGCCGGGCAGTGGGGGCCGGTTGGAGTAATTCGAGCAGCCATCCCGGCAGGGGGGCCGCCGGAGCGTTGTCGGGGGCGGTGTAGGGGCCGGTGGGGGTGGTGCTGCCGGCGGCGACGACGTAGCCGCCCCAGGCGCGGGTGTCGACCAGCGGCGCGAGGGTCCCGGCGGTGTTGCCCAGCCGGATGCTGGGCGGGGCGGTGAAGTACAGGTGCTCGCCGCCGCTCGCGGTCCGGGTCCGGTAGGTGGTGGGGACGGCGTGGCCGGCGCGCTCGCAGAGCGCTCGAAAGGTTGCCGTGCCGTCAGGCGCGTCCGAACTGCCCTTGTCCTTCGGTACGTCGAGGTCGACGACCAGCAGGTGGGAGGGGCCGGTGGCGATGCCGACGTTGTACGCGCCGTGCGACCAGGTGGCGCGGATGCGGTCCGGATCGGTGGTGGCGCGGTCCTCCCACTTCGCGTGGCCGCTCGCGCAGGGGTCGGTACGGGGGCAGGCGGATTCGCCGTGCAGGGCGGGTCGCTTGGTGCCGGGCCGTAAGGGGAAGACGTGCCAGCCGCGGGCGGTGGCGTCCAACGCCGCGCGCAGCAGCGCGGACCGGGCGTCATGGGTCATGCTGGATACCTCCAACAGGTCTGATGAAGACGGGTTGGGCAAGAGCGGCCCCGCGACTTTGGCGAGACGAGGGGGCCGCCCTTGGCGTAGCTAGGCGCCCTTGCTGCGGGCGAGTTTCAACGTGATGCCGCCGATGCCGATGGGTCCGGCGGCGCCGGCGATGACGGTGGCGGTGTGGGCGGCGGTGTCGAGCAGGAAGCACAGGGCGGCGACCAGTCCCCAGCCGCCAGCGACGGTGGCGCCGGCGATGGCGAACGGGATGAGCAGGCGCCGCCACGGGACACCTGCCGGGGTGTCGTGGACGACGATCACGACGGGCTGTCCGGTGGCCTGCGCGCGCTGGAAGGTGTCGGCGGGGAGGTGCGGGGCGATGGTGCCGGGCGGGGTGCGGTGGTGGTCCATGGCGGGGCTCCCTCGGGGTGAGCCGCGGGCCCGCACCGAAGAGGGTGGGGGCCCGTGCGGGTGGGGGTTGGCTTGTCGCGTTGCTTGTCGTCTTCCTTGTCGTGCGGCTTGTCGCTTGTCTTGTCTTGTCGCTTGTCGCCTCCCAGGTCACAAGCCGTTTCCGGGCCCTGGGAGGGCCAGGGACGGGCATGCGTCGACACGGGGACGACAGGCGACAAGCGGCTCAGTCCTGCGGGGGTTGTCCGCCGGCGTGGGTGTGGTGGACGTAGCGGGCTTTGGTGCCTTCACCGACGCGCACGGCGGTGCCGTTCTTGACCCATTCCTTGAGCCATCCGACGACGGTCTGTCGGGTGGTGCCGTGTCCGTCGGCGAGGGCACGGGCGATCGCGGAGGCTCCGGTGCCCTCGGGGCCGGCGGCGAGGAGGGCGGCGAGGGCGGCGCGTTGGGCGGGGCTGTCCTGTTCGCCGCGCAGGGCGGACAGGTCCAACCCGCCCGCGGCCGCGGGCGGCGGGGTGTGGGGGTCGGTGGTGGTGTCGAATTCGGCGTCGATCTGTTCGCGGAAGCGGCGGGCGAGTTCGTCTTCCTCCGACGCCGACCGGGCCGAATCGTCGCGCAGGGCGGACAGCTTCAGCCCGCCCCCGGCGGCGGGCTCGCGGTCCGCATCGGTGGGGGTGTCGGGTTGGTCGCGCATCCATGCGGTGCGTGCCGCGTCCCAGCGCCGGGCATAGGCGGGACCGGCCGCTTTCGCGGAGATGGCGTCGAGGGTGGGGTGGAGTGGGGAGGTGGCGGTGGTGATGTCGCGGATCTGGTTGGGCAGGATCCGCCATGCCTTGAACAGGGCGGCCGGGGATTCGGGGGTGCCCAGGAACCCGGCACCCTTGTAGGGGGCCTGGTCGACGCGCAGGCCGCGGGTGCCGGGGAACATCTTCGACAGGTCCATGCCCTCGGTCTCACCCCCGGTGAGTGCGACGCGCACTTTCCCCTCCCGGCGGATCATCAGGTTCCCCAGCACGCTGCCGGTCGCCCCGAGCGCGGTGAGGACGGTGCGCACGCCCATGGCGCGGGCGATCCGGATCACTTCGAGGATCTTCTCCGCGAGTTTGCGCATGGTCCGGTCGGTGGAGACCAGGATCTCCGCGCCCTCGTCGATGACCAGCATGATCTGGGGAATCTGCGCGCTCACCGGCAAGAGGTCGGTGTTGGCTTGGGCGAGGAGGTCCTGGTAGGCGGTCTTGCGGTGCTTGGCGATCGCCACCGCCGTGTCGAGCATGGTGAGGGCTTCGTCGTGGGTGCCGGCGAGCCAGTCCACGCCGGGTCGTACCGGCGTGCCGTCGGGCCCGGTGAGCTGTCCGGTCAGGGCGGGCCGTACCCACGGCAGACCCGCGGAGCCGGCGTTGAGGTCGATCACCCAGGTGAGGACGTCGGTGGTGCGGGCGAACCCGGCCAGGATCGTGTGGACCATGTTCGTCTTGCCCGACCCCGTCGGCCCGACCACCAGCGCGCACTGCTCACGCAGATAGACCAGGATGTCTTCGGCGTTCGTCCGGTACCCCCACGGGATGCCGGTCAGCAGGGACAGGGGCGTGTAGTCGGTGGGGTAGGTGCGCTCCTCTGCCAGGACGTTGACCGTGGTCACGTCGATGATGACCCGGCCCTGGTCGATGCCGGGGGAGGCGGCGACCGTGCAGCCGTGCGGCAGCCGGGCGTCCGCGGACAGGCGGCCCGACTCGGCGGCGATCTTTTGGTAGGTAGCGCCGCCGGGCGGGAGTTCGGCGTCGAGGGAGAACCCGGCGCCGGTCTCCCACATCTCGATGCCCAGGACGCGAACGGTGATGGAGCAGACGCGCTGGATGCGGTCGACCCATTCCGTGGCGAGCGCCCGCCGCTCCGCGGACAGCTCGGCGCTGACCTGCCGCTCCGCGGCGGTCAGGGCCTCTTCCTCGCGGGCCTCTTCGAACAGGGCCGACGAGTGGGCGGCGGCGCCGATGCCGACGCCGACCGCGGCGAGGGAGCCGAGGGCGGCCCAGGTGAGCGGGCCGTGGGTCATGGCCCAGGTGGTCCAGCCGGCGCCGACGAGCCAGGAGGCGGCGCGGGTGGCGAGGGTGCGGCCGGCGTTGCGCACCCGCAGGCCGGCGACGGTGTGGCCGAGGGCGCCGGCGGCGCCGACGGCGAGTGCCCAGCCGGGCGGCATGGCGGTGGCGGCGCCGGTGGTGGCGACGGCGAAGGCTCCGGTGGTGGCGGACAGGGCGCCGGTCACGGGTCCGTGACCGGCCGCCCAGTCCAGCACCGGACCACTGCTCGCCTGCTGCTTTGCGGTGGCGGTGCTGCTCATGGTTAGACGTTCCAGCCCTTCTCGGCTTCGCTGCCGTTGCGGGGGTCCTCGTGGCGGGCGATGTCCTGCTCGTGGGTCTGGCGGAAGATCGGGCCCATGTCCTCGGCGACCGCGACGGCGCTCATCAGGGCGCCGAAGATGTCGTTGAAGCCGTCCGCCACCTCCTTCTCCAGCGGGAACTCCGAGTCGGAGCGCTCGGCGAGGATCTTCATCACGTTCGCCACCGACGTCAGGGCGGCGGGCAGTCCTTCGACCATGGCGAGGATCTCCATGGCGTTGTCGGGGTCGTAGGCGTTGGCGGCCTGCTCCATCTCGGCGGCCACCTCTTCGAACCGGAAACCGGACACGTGCTCTCCTTCACTCACATCGGTGTTTGTGCTGGTGGGAACCTGGCCGGCGGGCCGTTCGACCCGGTCGGCGACCTCGTCCGCGCCGTCGGCGTCGGCCGCGGCTTCCTGCTCGGCCAGCTCCGTGCGGATGTCGGCGTCCCGCTCGGCGCGCTCCTGGGCCGCCACGGCGACCAGGCGGGCGTACAGGCGGCGGCCGGGGTGGATGAGCCAGGGAAGGTTGAACTTGCGCCCGATCGGGCTGGTGACCAGCCCCAGCAGACCGAGGGGGAGGGCGAGCAGCGCGGCCAGCAGCCGACGGCCGTGGAAGCGGGCCGCCGACCGGTACAGCGCCTTACGGGCCGCCCGCCGCGCCGGCGCCTTACGCACCGCACTGCGCTGCGCGGCCACCCGCTCCGCGGTCCTCGCATCCCGCCGGGCACGCTGCTGAGCGACCGCCGCCCGCTGCACCGCACGCGCCCTACCCGCAGCGGCGCCCGCCAGACGCCCGGCCGGGCCGCGGTGCGCGCCGGAACCGTGCCGGCCGGGGCGAGGGGTGGGGGTGCGGCGGGCGTCGGCGACCGCGCGGCGCGCCGCCGTCGTCTGCGCCCGCCGCTCCGCCCGCGAACCCCCCGCACCCTGCCCGACCGACCGCAGCGCCCGCACCTGCCCCGCCCGGCCTATGGCCCTGGCACCCAACCCGGCCCCGGACCGGGAGCCGGCGCCGCGGCGGCCGGCCGTGTCCTTCGGCGAGCCGGACCCGGTCCTGCCGGCCCTGCCACCTGCCGCGCTGCGGCCGGTCGTGGGACCCGCAGTGCGGCCGGTGGGGGTGGGCGAGGTACTGCGGCGGGACTGGCCGGGCATCTGCCCGGCACCCGCACCGGAGCGGGACGACCGGCCTGCCCCTGTGCTGCCTGCACCGGTGCGGCCCGCCGTGCGTGTTGCTGCACTTCGGCCGGCGGCGCGGGCGGCGGCCCGCCGCGCCTCCCGGCGCGGGTTGGGGTTGCGGTTGCGGGAGGCGGCGGCCACCCCGAGGACGACGGCCCCGGTGGCGGCGACGGCCGCGGCGATCGGGCCGCCGGCCAGGGAGGCGGCGGCGACCATGCCCACGGTCGTGTTCGTCCCCGACAGGGCGAGCGGGACGACCGGCCAGCCACCGGGCGTGTGGTCGACCTCCACCACGGCCGGAGCCGGGGGCGACTTCGGGGGCGGTGCGGGGGCGGGAGCGGCGACGGCTTCCGGTTCGATGCTGACTTCCGTCATGCTGCTGGTACTCCTTTGCTGGAGTGGGGCCCGACCGAAGCCGTGGAAAGTTGCGGTCGGGCCCTGTTGGCATGGGGTTTCAAGCGGCGCACTGTTCGTCGTCGGGGTAGGCGCAGGGCACGCACGTGCCCAGCTCCGCGGGGATGACGTAGCCGGCATCCCGGCGGCACTGCGGACAGGCGCGGCGGGCGGCGTTGGCCTTGGCCAGGGCCGCCCATCGGGCCGGGGTCATCGGCCGGATGGGCTTCGCGTCGTCGACGCGGTAGAGGTAGGCGACCAGCGGGCCGCGGCGGCGGCGGGGCCGTTCGACCTGTGCGGCCACGTCCTGCCCGCCCGGCCGCAGGCCCATCGCGCGCAGCTGACGGCGAGTTGCCAACCCTTCCGGTGCGAGCCGCCAGGGGTAGGTGGGGAGGGTGGCCATCAGCGGCTCACGAGCGCCAGTTCCGCACCGCTGGCGTCCGCGCCGCGGTGCTCGGCGTAGCGGGCGGACACCCACCCCACCGACCAGCCGCACAACTCCGCAGCGGCCCGAACCGGCAGACCGGCGCCGAACGCGGCGGCGACGATGGGGCGGGCCTCGTGCTCGGGAAGCTTGTCCTCGGCCGGACCGCGCTCCAGCAGGGCGGCGCGTTCACGCTCGGCCCGCGCCTGTCGCTCGGCCCGTTCACGGCGCTCCCGCTCCACGCGCTCCCGGCGCTCGTGCTCGCGCCGCTCGGCCGCTTCCTGCTCGGCCCGTTCACGCTCGCGTTCGCGCTGTTCACGCTCGCGTTCACGGCGTTCACGCATCTCCCGCTCGGCCCGCTCCCGGGCCTCTTCACGTTCGCGCTCCTCGCGGCGGGCCCGCTCTTCCCGCTCGGCCTGTTCGCGGGCTAGGGCGGCTTCGTGTTCACGCTGTTCACGCGCCAGCGCGGCGGCGTGCTCGCGCTCCTCGCGGGCCTGCTGGCGGGCGGCTTCGGCCCGCTCCCGCGCCGCCTGCTCAGCCTGCTCGCGCTCGGCCCGCTGCTGGGCTTCCCGCGCGGTGACGGCGGCGGTGATGGCGCGTCGGTAGGCCAGGCCGGTCTCCGCGGTGACGATCAGCAGCAGCGGCGCGACCGCATGCACGGCGACGCCCACCAGGTCCCCGGCCAGCGCGGAATCGGCGACGTTCAACGCCAGCGTCATACAGCCGGTCATCCACCGCAGGACCACCGGCCAGCGTCCGCCGTGCCCGCCGAGGCGGGCCAGGACGGCATCGAGGCGGACCACGATGACTACGGCCGCGTCCACGACCAGGGGCAGGATCGGGGCCGTCCAGTCCCACTCGGGCGGGGTGTGGGCCGCGGCGAGCGGGGTCACGGTCAGGATCGAGTACAGCATCGCGCCGGCCACGATCAGCCAGGTGCCGACCGACAGCGCGCGTTCCGCCGAACGGATCGGGTCACTGTTCACGCGCTCGCCCCCGTCCATGAACGCACCTGAACGGCGGCGATCAGCATCACCGCAGAGGCCGGGTCGTCGGGGCCCTCGAAGTCCTCGGTCCACCGCCACTCAGCGCCCGGCACCGGCTCGAAGCCGAGCACGCTGAGCGCGTCCACGCGCTCCAAGAGCGTCGGCACCGGAGCGGCCCGGTCGAAGGAGTACTCCGGCCACGGGCAGGTGACGCCGTCCAGTAGCACGATGTACAGGCGCCAGCGTCCCTTGAACACGGACATCTGCGCCGTGAACTCCCGCGCCATCACGCCACCACCGGCGCGTCGGCGCCGCCCTGGTTGGCCAGGTCCCGCCGGGTGGCCAGCACCCGGCGGCGGGCCCGCCGGACGCGGCGGGCGTCCAGCTCGCTCGGCGTGCGGTCCAGCGTGGCGATCTGCGCGTCGATCAGGTCGACGTCCGCCAGGATCGCGGGCATCTCCAGCTCGATCGCGTCCAGCTCCGCGGCCGTCGGCTCCATCCACGGAGCGAACGCGGTAACAGCGTCCTGAACAGTCACGATGTGAGTCATTGGGTCGTGTGTCCTCTCACAGGGGTGAACGGCCCAAATGCGGCTCCCGGGGTGCCACTCGGGAGCCGCTCGCCGTTGAAGTCGGACGATCCGGCTCCCCGCGCTCCCGCCCGTACGTCCTCACGCAGCGCGCGGAACGGACGGGCGGGAGAGGCAGCCGGCCGCAGCGCCAGCGCTGCGAGACCGAAGAAGGACCTGGCTTGCTGTACGGGCGCCGCCGGCCGGTCCATTGCGGCGGCGCCTCGGTATGTCGTCGGCTCACACCGACCACCAACCGATCGCAGGGACACGGCTTTCACCGGTGCTCCGTTGCCACGGGCACCGGTCCCGAGCCGGGGAAATCGGGCGCGTCATCGTCACTGCTCTGACGCCAGCAGGGCGGCGCGTACCAGGTGGCAACCTTGGGGTTGACCTCCAGTGGTGGAGGAAGATCCCTGGGGCTGTTCTCCAGTGCTGACACGCGGGGCAGGACTGGTTCTCCTACCGCTAAGGGGCCGCCGACGGCCGTCACCCGGGCCGTTGCGGGGGCGGAGCTTTAGCCCCGCCAACTCATCACTCTGTTGAGTTCTCAACCAGCGCGCGCTCGCTTCGTACTCACCCGCAGGGGGTTTTCCTCTGGACGCTCTATGCAGTACCTGTTTTACAGGTACTGCATGGTGGGCTGTCAAGCATGCCGTCGGAATCACTTGGTTCTTCGCCGGGACGTCTTGACGTAGTCTCAGAATTCCCCCAGCTCAGGGGAGTTGGTCACCCCCTCCATGGACAGCTACGGGACTTCTGGCTACGGTCGAGAAGTCCCTAGAAGTCCCTCAGGGGGTGCAGATGTCGAACGAGCGTTTACGTTCCGCTCTCCTGGCCCGCGGCATGACCGTGCAGAGCCTGGCTGAAGCGATTGAGGTGAACCCCAAGACGGTGGAACGTTGGATCACTCAGGGCAAGGTGCCGTACCGGCGCCACCAGTACGCGACGGCGGCAGCGCTCAAGGTTGACGTGACCTCGCTGTGGGAAGACGGCCGAACCGTTGACGGCGCGGCGGACCTGACAAAGGCCGAGATCGCGACCGTCTACCCGCACCGTCACACGGTGCCGACCGGACTGTGGCGAGAGCTGTACAAGCGCGCTGATCGGAACCTGGACGTGCTTGTCTACTCCGGGCTGTTCCTCTCCGAAGATCCCCTTTTCCACGACCTGTTGAGGGCGAAAGCGGAAGCGGGGGCGCAGGTGCGGATTCTGCTCGGTGACCCCGGGTGCGCGGCCGTTCGACAGCGCGGCATCGACGAGGGGCATCAGATCATGGACGGCAAGATCCGCAACGCTCTCGTCCTGTACCGGCCCCTCATGCGGAGTCACCCCGACATCGGCTTCCGGCTGCACGAATCGACGCTCTACAACTCCATCTATCGGGCCGACGACGAGATGCTCGTCAACCCGCACGTCTACGGGATCGGCGCGTACATGGCTCCCGTCCTGCACCTGCGACGACTCCCGGGTGGGAGTCTCTTCGACACGTACGCGAAGAGCATCGACCACACTTGGGAGCGCGCCAGACCAATCACTGACCAGGACGTAGCGAGCATCACGGGAGCCTGACATGGGCCGTACCGACTACCTGCACGACCCCGACGCGCCGCCGGCCAACTCCGTCGTGCCGTCAGTCGTTGCGTTCGTGCAGAACGAGGTTGGGCAAGTGCTGATGATTCAGCGATCCGACAACGGGCGCTGGGCACTTCCCGGTGGCGGTCACGATGTGGGCGAATCCATCAGTGACACCGTCGTGCGGGAAGTCTGGGAAGAGACCGGCATCCGGGCGGAAGTGGTCGACGTGTCAGGGCTCTACACCGACCCTGGGCACGTCATGCAGTACGACGACGGTGAGGTCCGGCAGCAGTTCAGTATCTGTTTCCGGGCGCGGCCGGTCGGTGGCGAGCTGCGCACGAGCGACGAGACGACTCAGGTCCGCTGGGTCGACCCGGCGGACCTGAAGGCGTTGGACGTGCATCCCACGATGCGGCTACGGATCGAGCACGCCATGGACCGCACGCGGACGGCGCCCTACATCGGCTGACGCTTCGCAACGGCGACCCGTTCGAGAACACGGCATGTGCAGGCGAGGATCTCCGGCTCGGCCCGGCGGATGAACTTGCCGATCAGGCTGTCCGGTCCGTAGCGGCCGGTGATCTCGTTGATTCGGTCGACGGGATTGGTCGGCGTGCCGTCCGGGGTCGTGTTCATGTCGCAGTAGCAGAGCGCGTCATTCAGATGCTCGCTCTCACGGGGGAACTCACCCGTCAGTTCTGCGTGCAGCCCGCGCGCTTCTGCCTCAAGCCACGAGCAGGAGTGGTGAGCGACCAGGTTGGTCACCCGTTCATCGGCGCCGGCTACGTCCCTGAGGTAACGCGCACCGTCCAGCGGGTGAAAGCCTGTCTTGGCCAGGTCCGGCGCATAGCCGATGTCGTGCAGCACCGCCGCGGCCTCCAACAGGTCCGCGTCCTGGTCGAGAACGAGCGCGATCGTACGGGCCCTCTCGGCGACCCCAAGGCAGTGCTTCCAGCGCCGCGGCAGCGGCTCGGAAAGCAGTGACTCAGCCAGGGGATATGCCCACTCCGTCAACGTCGGCAAGCTACAAACGCTCCTCTCGCGCCGGCAGGGCGCGGACCGTCCGCACTCTGCCCTGTCCTCCCCCCGCCAGCACGCCGGCGGCTTCCAACTTCTCCAGCGCCTTGGCCACCGTGGGACGTGACACCCCGAACCGTTCGGCCAGCGCGGAAGCGCTCGGGAACGCTTCCCCCACTTGGAGTCCCTCAGTCGTGATGACGTCCGCGATCCGCTGATCGAGCGGGCGTCGGTCGATCAGTGCGCCGGCGCGCACGACACGCCACCGCTCGCCCGGCACCGGTTCGGCCATGCCTTCCTGACGCAGCACGCCGAACGCACGGAGGGCGACCCCGCGCGAGACCTTGTGGTCGCTCATCACCTCAGCCAGAGATGGAAGCTCCGTCATGGTCGGGTCGTCCTCGATCCGCCTCTTCACTGAGTCGGCAATTTTCAGGAAAGTCCCCCGAGGGTTGGCCTGCTGCGACATTCGCTCTCCCTCTCTGTTTGCCCGGCGTCACCCCAATCCTCCCACGACTCGCCACCGTCGCAGAGGCGGCCCAGACGTCAAGGTACAGACCCCAGGTTGGTTTCAATCAGCGAAATACAGCAACGAAAACGACTCCATCCGGAAGATTCCTAATATCGCTGCTGTTATTTATACTTCGACATCGGGGAGTCTCCTTTGAATCATCTCTGCATGGTCGTTTACGAGATCGGCGATTCCAATTCTTGCATGTTTTATCTGCTCGTTAATCTGGGCAATTCTGTGTCGAATTGTCAATAGGTGATTCTCTCCCTTCTCTGCGGCGCGTTCAGCTTCAAGAAAGTCCCTCCCGCCCTCTCCGGTCATTTTCGCTGAATCGGCCTCTAGTCGAGCCATTTGCACCTCTCGTTTTCCTTCCTCGTACGCTGCTGCCAGGTGCTCGCGCTCCTGTTCCAATTGGCTAATTCTTTCAGTGAATTCGGTATATGGCTCTATAGCTGAGTCGTTAAGGGTGGCAGTGTGGTTGAGGGCCCTCTGAAGTCGAACTGCCCTGCTTATGCGTTTCCAATCTTCACTTCGGAACCTCATTCGTACGAAGCCGTTGGGCAGTTGCTCTTGCGGGGCTGTTCCTAGGCGTTCAATTACTTCCAGTGTGCGCAGCCCTTCATTCATGGCCTCCTGGCGATAGCGGACGCTGTTCTTCGGGTTCCCGGCTTTCACATCCCACCGCTCCGCTTCTCTTGCTAGCACATGGGGAAGCGTGCGGACTTGATCGGCGTCCAGGGTCACCTCCACCGCGTCGCTTGACCCCGCGTCCTCCTGAAGGTTCTTCGCCTGCTCCAGGGTCGATGGGCTAACCGACGCGCCTAGCTCTTCTTTAGCGTATTTCAAGAAGGTGCCCAACTGCACGATAAGGAAATCGCCGCCCTGGCAGCGCTTTTTGAATTCCTGAATTAGCTCCGACCGGGCTCCGATGAATAGGCCGCTTTCCCTTGCAATCCAATCCTCCTTGATGTCGTTTGTTACGAATAGTAGTGATGCCTCGCGGCTAGATGCTTCACGGAGCATCTGCTCCCAGATGAAGAAGTCTCCATGAGGATTCTCCTCTTTGCTGGCATCTTTGTATCCCGGTGGAATTTTTTCCGCGTATCTGCGTTCGGCTTCTTTTCTCTGCGCCTCTTCTTCATCTCCACTGAAAGGCTGACCTACTCTCTCGTCGAGAATGCGCGCCAGGTTGGAGAGTACTGGATCGTCTGAAACCACATTCTCTAACGTGAGATCGAATGACTTCGAATGGCGTCGGACTTCATCTGCCGCACGCCCGAAGGCTTCTTCGATTGGTGCAATTAGCTTCCTCTTGTCTTCGTCAGAAAGTGAACAGTTTTTTGAGAACGCTTGCAGCTCCTGTATGGCCTTCCTCTTTGCCTCATCCAAGCCCTTAGGGACTGTTTCGTGAAGTTTCAGTCTCCCCTTTACTGCATCTATTCGCCGGGCGTAATATTCTGATGCGACATGATGCGGAATCCATACGCGGTCGCGCAGTTGTTCGATCACATTTATAAGCTCATTCCGTGACTCTGGCGTGAAGCGATAGAGTGCTAGGAGGACATTTGTATCCAAGGTGATCATGTGCGACCTGACGGCAGCTTTGTAGTCGCCCGCAGGGCGGCGCCAGCGGCCTTCAAACCCACTCAGAAATGTCGACATATTGCTCCTATCTGTCACGACCGGCCTGTCGATTTTAGCGAGTGACTCCCTGTGGCGCCCGGCGCTTCATAACACTGACGATTGGTTATGTAGCGAGAATGCCATGACCTCACTCGGAAGCCACCGTGGTCGGAAGGGGTCGAGGGCGTGCAATCCGCTGCGTGACAACTCCGATGAATGGTGACGGACGA
This sequence comes from Streptomyces sp. NPDC051051, assembly GCF_040682975.1. NCBI lineage: Bacteria > Bacillati > Actinomycetota > Actinomycetes > Kitasatosporales > Streptomycetaceae > Streptomyces > Streptomyces sp. NPDC051051. The sequence continues at coordinate 57,071 of NZ_JBFBCB010000024.1, read as the reverse complement.
GCGCGGAGCCCTGTGGATCGAGCAGGATTCTGCAAGCGCTCATGAAGCCGTCTCGACTGTGCACTCCTCGATCCAACGGGCTACGACCGAGAACGTCGCTAGGTACTCCAAGGCTTCCTGCTGGGCCCAGTTCACCTCGTCCTCGTGAGCCGCGAGGTTCCGGAGCGCTAAGAAGACGCCGGCGGAGGTGTACTTCGCGCCGTCTTGGCGGGCCCTCCAGGACGGGGTGCTTCGGTCTCCGTTGAAACGAAGGCGCGGTTTGCCCTCCTCGGGCGCCTTCATGTCGAAACTCTGCATGCAGAGGTCCTTCTCGCCGATGTCGTGGCGTCCAAGCTTCTGCTGGAGGCGTCGGTTGACAGTGCGAGCGGCGGCGAGGACGGCATCTTGATGGGCTTCGGCGGCCCAGAGCGGCGCGGCAGAGTCCCAGACCCAAGGGTGAAGCGCGTCCGCCTGGATGACAGGTGAAGCGGGCCGTAGAAACGCTGCGATCTCGTCTGCGTGCTTTGCGTGCCCAAGGGCCTCGGCTGTCGCAAAGCGTACGAGTTGCCAATACCCAAGACCCTCCGGGACGTACTGGCCCAGTTCGGTAAGAGCTTGTGGAACGTAGGCGTCAACGATTGCGCGGGCGCGCACCAGATCGATCGCGAGGTCCTGAGGCCAGTCCGGCCAGTACCGATTGCCGGTTTTGTCCTCGTTGGCCGCTTCTAGCTTCGAGAGGTGGACGTTTACGTCTTCAAGGAAGTTGCTCAGCGTCTCGACAGCGTAGGCGTGATCCATACCCGGACCATAGGTTGAGTAGCCCAGAGCGGGCAGCGGTTTCCGCTAGTTAGAGTCGCCGGGAGACACCCTTGCTCCCCCACGTGTCCCCCAAGGGTGGCCCGAGATGCGGAAATCGCAGGTCAAGGCGCCCGGACCCGGCCCGCTGTAAATCTGCCGGCTCAGCCTTCCCAGGTTCGAATCCTGGCGCCGCCACGCTGAGTGAGACCCCCTCCGAACTGCGGAAACGCAGGGCGGAGGGGGTCTGCTTCGTTTCCGGCTGTTTTCTCTGGTCCGGACGGGCGGTGGGAGACGGCGCTCGGCTCATCGGCTGCCGGACGGCGGCTCCATCGATGAGCCGAGCACGGACGAGGGCCCCGGCGCCGACCCCGCTGCGGGCCTGGACGGCGGCCCCGGCGCCTACCCCGCTGCCGGCCCGGGGGGCGGCCCCGCTGCCGGTCCCGACGCTTCCTCCCGTTCCCATGTCTTCGCGGCTTTCCGCACGTCCGCTTCGACGTCGTTACGGGGTCTGTTCTCGTCCTTGGCGTACTCCGTGAGCGCGGCCTGGGCGTCGCGGGCGAGGTCGCGCCAGGCGCGCCAGGCGGTCTCGTAGGTGTCGGTCTGGGCCTGGGACCAAGGGGCCGCCGTGGGTGCGCCGTAGGTGTCCCGCAGGTGCAGGACCCTCGCGTGCGCCTCGTCGGCCGCACGCTGTTTCGCGACGAGTTCCTCGAAGATATGTGCCATATGTAGCGATGCTAGGGAGAGGACGCCGGTCGCGCGCGGCGAACGGGGCGTGCGTTGCCGCGCGGGACCCGTGTGGCGCAGTGGGGCAGACTGAGCGCATGTCCAGCCGCCGCAGAACCTGCCCCGAGTGTCGTCGGGAGATCGCCGTCGTCGCCGGACGGTTCGCCCGGCACGACCCGCCCGGCGCGCGCGAGAACGGCCGGCTGACGTCCTGTCCCGGCTCGCGCAGCGCGGCACAACTGGGTGCGGTCCAGCCCTCGTTGGACGGGTACGTGGTGTCCGGCATCCCCGGCCAGCTGCCCTTGTTCTGAACGCGCCCGGCGGCGCGCTCAGTTGCCCGCGACCGACTTCACCGCCACCGGTACCGGCGTCGATCCGGAGACCAGCTCCAGGGTCAGGCCGGCCGTCGCCGGGGTGTCCAGCAGTTCCGCGAGGACGGCGGCCACGTCGTCGCGCGGGATCGACCCGCGGCCGGTATGCGCCTCCAGCCGGACGCGGCCCTCGCCCGGGTCGTCCGTGAGGGAACCGGGGCGCAGAATCGTCCAGTCGAGACCGTTCAGCCCCTGGACGTGCGCGTCGGCCTCGCCCTTGGCGCGCAGGTAGACGTCGAAGACCTCGTCGCCCCGGCGGTCGGGGTCGGCACCGTAGGAGGACACGACGAGGAAGCGGCGTACGCCCGCTCGGACCGCCGCGTCCGCGAACAGGACCGCCGCGCCCTTGTCGACGCTCTCCTTGCGGGACGTTCCGCTGCCCGGGCCGGCGCCCGCGGCGAACACCGCCGCGTCCGCGCCCCGCAGGACGTCCGCGACCTCCGGCTCCGACGCCGACTCCAGGTCCAGCACGGCCGGTTCGGCGCCGACGGCCCGCAGGTCGTCGCTCTGCTCGGCCTTGCGGACGATGCCCGCGACCTCGACTCCGCGTGCGGCGAGCAGACGCTCCAGCCGCAGCGCGATCTGACCATGACCTCCGGCGATGACAATGCGCATGCCTTCGACCGTACGCCCGGCCGGGCCGTACGGCGCGTCACCGGTGCCGGACACCGGACACGGCGGCCGCCGGATCCCGCGGCCGTCGTGTCCCGTGGACACCGCATCCCCGTGGACACCGGATCCCGGCCTACGGCAACGTGCTCCGCCCCTGCCGTGGCAGTCCCCATTCCTCCGCCGCCGAGTCGCAGTACTCGCGCACCGCGCTGGTGCGGGCCACCACCCGCCCCCGGTGGATCACGATCCGGCTGTACGCCAGCGACAGCGCGCCCGCCAGGCGGTCGCCGCGGACGGCCAGCAGGTCGGCGGGGAAGCCCGCCTCCACCCGCACCTCGGGCAGCCCCAGGGCCGCCCGCGCGGACGTGCTGACGGCGTCGTACGCCTCCTCGGGGTGCAGGCCGTGGCGGGAGGCCAGGAGGTACGCCGCCTCCAGCGGGTCGCCCCGGCCGACCGGGTTGGAGACGTCCCGGAGGGTGCCGCTGCCGGCCGCGATCCGGACGCCGGCCGCGCGCAGCAGCCGTACCGGAGGCGTGTCGCGGCGGTCGGTGGCGCCGCAGCCGCCCTGGGGGAGGCACACCACCGTCACGCCCGCCGCGGCGAGTCGGTCGGCGGTGCGGGCCGCGGACTCGGCGGGAAGGCGGGCGAGGGCGGCGCACGGGCCGAGGGTGACGCCGGGGCGCAGTCCGCCCGCCATCGCGGCCAGGCGGGCCAGGCGGGCCGGGTCGGCGGCGTCGGTGTGCAGGTCGACGGGGCAGCCGTGTTCGGAGGCGACCTCCAGGACGGCCTCCACGTAGCCGGTCGGGTCGGGGTCGAGGTCCGGGCAGCCGCCCACCACCGAGGCGCCCATCTTCAGGGCGTCCCGCAGCATCGCGAGCCCGTCCGCGCCCGCCGCCCCGGTCAGCAGCCGGGGCATGGCCACCGTCGTCACCTCGGCCAGCCCGCGCAGCGAGCGCCGGGCCTGGAGGACGGCCGCCAGCGAGCCGAGCCCCTGGACGTCGCCGACGCGCACGTGCGCGCGGGACGCCGTCGCCCCGTGCCCGAGTTGCAGCAGGGCGGCCTCGGTGGCCCTGCGCTGGACGTCCTCGGGGGCGTACGAGACGGGTCCTTCGGTGTCCGCGGAGAGCGCGGTGTCGGCGTGGGCGTGGGGTTCGGCGGGGGCGGGCAGCAGGAGGTACCCGCCGAGGTCCACGCGGGTGCCGGGGGCGGGAGCGGTGCCGGCCGTCAGGCTGCCGGCGGTGCCGACCGCCTCGATGCGCCCGCGGCCCAGCCGTACGTCCACGGTCCGGCCGTCCGTGAGGCGGGCGCCGCACAGCAGGAGGACGCCGGGGTCCTGCTGCCCGTCCGTGGACGCCGGCGTCCCGGACGGCGGGGGCGGCTGCGGCTGGCTGTCGGGCATCGCGCTCCAGGGGCTCGGCAGGGAGTGGGGGCTCGCTGCCCGGGGCTCGGGCAAGATCACGCAGAGTGAGTCGAGCCTAGGGCGGCCGTCCGGCGCTGTCGGGGAGGAGCGCAATAGTCGTACCGGTGCGGTCCGGTGGGCCGGAGGGGCTCGGGAGCCGTGTGCCGCCTGGGCGGAACGGGGGCCGGCGGGGTCGGGCAAACGGATTTGGGTGAACGGCTGCGGACCGTGTAATGTCTTCATCGCTCGCCCCAATAGCTCAGTCGGTAGAGCGTCTCCATGGTAAGGAGAAGGTCTACGGTTCGATTCCGTATTGGGGCTCTGGTGGGTGAGGTTCCCGTCGTGAGGCGGGACCTGATCCCATCAAAGCGGTGTAGCTCAGTCGGTAGAGCAAGCGGCTCATAATCGCTGTGTCACCGGTTCAAGTCCGGTCACCGCTACTGACAGTAGCCGATTGTGGGGTCGGTCCTTCGATCGGCTACTCTTTCTTGCGTATATGTCCCATCCGTTCGTCAAGGAGCACTCACGTGGCTGCCACCGACGTCCGCCCGAAGATCACGCTGGCCTGCGTGGAGTGCAAGGAGCGGAACTACATCACCAAGAAGAACCGGCGTAACAACCCGGATCGACTGGAGATGAAGAAGCACTGCCCGCGTTGCAATGCGCACACCGCGCACCGCGAAACGCGATAATTCAGGCTCGTACGCGAGGCCGTCCCCGAGTGATCGGGGGCGGCCTCGCGTCGTTGAGCGACCAGTACCGGTCAGTAGAGCGACGCAGAGCAAGCAGGAGGTGCCGAGCCGATGGCGCTCGACCAGTCCTTCGTGGGACGGACCTACCCGCCCACCGATCCCTATGAGGTCGGCCGGGAGAAGATCCGCGAGTTCGCGGAGGCCGTGGGGGACACCAACCCGGCCTACACCGACCCGGAGGCCGCCAAGGCGCTCGGGTATCCCGACGTGATCGCCCCGCCGACCTTCGTGTTCTCCATCACGTTCAAGGCCGCGGGCCAGGTCGTCCGGGACCCGCAGCTCGGTCTCGACTACAGCCGGGTGGTGCACGGCGACCAGAAGTTCGCCTACCGGCGCCCGGTGCGGGCCGGTGACCGGCTGACCGTGACCTCCACCATCGAGGCGATCAAGTCCATGGCGGGCAACGACATCGTGGACGTCCGGGGCGAGGTCCACGACGAGGCCGGCGAGCACGTCGTGACCGCCTGGACCAAGCTCGTCGCCCGCGCGGCGGAGGAGGGCTGACATGACCGCGAAGATCTCCTACGACGACGTCGAGGTCGGCACCGAGCTGCCGGCGCAGTCGTTCGGCGTGACCCGGGCCACCCTCGTCCAGTACGCGGGTGCCTCCGGGGACTTCAACCCGATCCACTGGAACGAGAAGTTCGCCAAGGAGGTGGGCCTGCCGGACGTCATCGCGCACGGCATGTTCACCATGGCCGAGGCGGTCCGGGTCGTCACCGACTGGACCGGCGACCCGGGCGCCGTCGTCGAGTACGGCGTCCGCTTCACCCGGCCCGTCGTCGTCCCGAACGACGACGAGGGCGCGACCATCGAGGTCAGCGGCAAGATCGGCGCCAAGCTCGACGACCGCACGGTCCGCGTGGACCTGACTGCGACCAGCGGCGGACAGAAGGTGCTGGGGATGTCCCGGGCGGTCGTACGACTGGCCTGAGCCCGACCCGGTCGTACGACCGGTACGAGCGTGACCGGTCCCGGTGAGGTCCGCCCGGGGCCGGAGACGTCCGCACCGACACCGGTGGGGGTAAGGGGCGTCTTCCCTTGTGGGGCGCCCCTTACCCGTGGTGAGTGCGCGGCCGGGGCTGTCGGTGCCGTCTCGTAGGCTTGGGCGCGTGCTGGAACTCCACGACGCCCCGCTCGCCCCGCTGACCACCTTCCGGCTGGGCGGCCCCGCCACCCGGCTGGTGACCGCGACGACCGACGCCGAGGTGGTCGCCGCCGTGCGCGAGGCCGACGCCGACGGCACGCCGCTGCTCGTCATCGGCGGCGGCTCCAACCTCGTCATCGGCGACAAGGGATTCGCGGGCACCGCCCTGCGCATCGCCACCAGCGGCTTCGACCTCGCCGGTACGACGCTGGAGCTGGCCGCCGGTGAGGTGTGGACCGACGCCGTCGCCCGCACCGTCGAGGCCGGACTGGCCGGCGTCGAATGCCTGGCCGGCATCCCCGGCTCGGCCGGCGCGACCCCGATCCAGAACGTGGGGGCGTACGGCCAGGAGGTGTCCGCCACGATCTCCGAGGTGATCGCCTACGACCGCCGCACCGGCGAGACGGTCACCCTCGGCAACGGGGAGTGCGCCTTCTCCTACCGGCACAGCCGCTTCAAGGCCGACCCCGAGCGCTACGTCGTCCTGCGCGTCCGCTTCGCCCTGGAGGACGCCGGCGGGCTGTCCGCGCCGCTCAGGTACGCCGAGACGGCACGCGCCCTGGGCGTGGCGCCCGGCGACCGGGTGCCGCTGGAGCAGGCCCGCGAGACCGTGCTGAAGCTGCGCGCGGGCAAGGGGATGGTCCTGGACGCCGAGGACCACGACACCTGGTCCGCCGGGTCCTTCTTCACCAACCCCATCCTCGCCGACGCCGACTTCGCGGTGTTCCACGCGCGCGTGAGGGAACGGCTCGGCGAGGACGCCGTACCGCCCGCCTACCCGGCGGGGGAGGGGCGCACCAAGACCTCCGCGGCCTGGCTGATCGACAAGGCCGGCTTCACCAAGGGCTACGGCAGCGGGCCCGCCCGCATCTCCACCAAGCACACCCTCGCCCTCACCAACCGCGGCGAGGCCACCACGGAGGACCTGCTGGCGCTGGCCCGGGAGGTCGTGGCCGGGGTGCGGGAGGCGTTCGGCGTCACCCTGGTCAACGAGCCGGTGATGGTCGGGGTCGGGCTGTAGGGCCTGTCCGGCGGTGCCCTGGAGCCCGCCGTGGGTGCGGTGACGGTGGGCAGGGGGCGGCCGCGGGCCAAGGGCCTCCCCCGATCCGTGGCCCCGGCGGCCGCGGACGCCCCCTGCCTCGATGGTGGCCCTCCGGACCTCTCCCGACTCCCCCGCAGCACGGTTGTTTCCCGGTCGGTGCGGCTGAAATGCGGCCGAAACCCCCGCGCGGGCCCTGCGGCGCCGCCACTATGTGGGCGAAAGGGATCCGGGGAGGCGCGCGTGACGGTGAGCGGGACGCAGGGGACGGCCGGGGAGGAACGGGCCGGGGCGGAACAGAAAGCCCGGACGCGGGAGCTGTTCCGGCGGGCGACCGCGGTCAGTCAGGAGTGGGCCCGCGCCGGAGAGGGCGGCGGACTGCCGGACGGTCCCGCGACCGAACGGATCCTGCGCGAACTCGCGGACGCCGAGCAGGAGAGGGACGGGGCCGCGCGGCGGGCGTTACGGATGGCGCGCGGCACACTGCTCGCCGTCCGCCACCTGGCCGACGCCACGCACGGCGGGGCCGCCGACCCGGCGGGTCACCGGGCCGAGGCCCTGGTCCTGCTGCGAGAGGCCCGCGAGCCGGAACCCGTCACCGAGCGGGAGACGCAGTCCCGGACGGCCGTCACCAAACTCCTGATCAGGCTGCTGGTGCCGCAACTGCCGGACCTCGCCTTCCAGGGCCGGCAGGACATGATCGACGTCCTCACGGTCGGCGCCACCTTCATGGCACCCGACGGGGGCGTGCTGCGCGAGGACCTCGCCGAGGTCGGCGCCCTGCTGGCGGAACTCGCGGAGACCGCCGACCCGGCCGACCACCCCGACCTCGAACACCGGACGACGCTGCTGCGGCTGCTGCAGTCCGCCCGGGACCGGGACTCGCTGCTGGAACTGGGCGATTACGCCACCGCGACCGGCGCGATGCCGCCGCAGCTCCGGATGTTCATGGGCGCCGCGATGGAGATGCTCAAGAGCCTGCCCGACGCCTCGCCCGAGCCCCTGGGCGGCCCGCGGGAGGAGATCCGCGAGCAGGTCGAACTCGCGGCGGACGACATGCTGCCGCTGCTGGAGCTGTTCGCGCCCGGCACCCTTCGCCCGGAGGAACTGGAGCAGGCGGTCGACGGCCTGCCGCGCGGTTCCTGGCAGGAACAGGTCACCGCCGGCCTGGCCCGCTTCGGCATGGCGATGCGCTCGGGCGACCCGGAGGACCTGGTGGAGGCGGCCGAGCCGCTGCTGCGGGCCGGACAGGACGAGGACGTCCCCGCCGGCGTGGCGGCCGTCCTCCAGGCGGCGCTGCTGTCCGGTGCCGCCCTCAACGGCGGCAACATCGAGGACGCCAGGACCGCGCAGCGCCTGCTCACCGAGAACAGGGGGCCACGCCCACGCCCACGCCCCGTCGCACCGCGCCGCACCATGCGGCACCGTCCGCCCGGACCGGCGCGGAGCGCGCCACGCCGACCCGGCCGGTGAACCGCGGCGCGACGGCCGCCGGTCAGGAAGCCAGCCAGTCGTCCACCCCCGACAGCAGCTTCTGCTGCACGCCCTCCGGGGCCGCCGAACCCTGGATCGAGTGGCGGGCCAGTTCGGCCAGCTCCTCGTCCGTGAAGGCGTGGTGGCGGCGGGCCAGCTCGTACTGGTCGGCCAGCCGGGAGCCGAACAGCAGGGGGTCGTCGGCCCCCAGGGCCAGCGGCACCCCGGCCTCGTACAGGGTGCGCAGCGGCACGTCCTCCGGCTTGTCGTAGACGCCCAGGGCCACGTTCGAGGCGGGGCAGACCTCGCAGGTGACACCGCGCTCGGCGAGCCGCTTCATCAGCCGCGGGTCGTCCGCCGCCCGGACGCCGTGACCGATCCGCGTGGCGTGCAGGTCGTCGAGGCAGTCCCGCACCGAGGAGGGCCCGGCCAGCTCGCCGCCGTGCGGGGCCGACAGCAGCCCGCCCTCCCGGGCGATGGCGAAGGCACGGTCGAAGTCCCGCGCCATGCCGCGGCGTTCGTCGTTCGACAGCCCGAAGCCCACCACGCCCCGGTCGGCGTACCGCACGGCCAGCCGGGCCAGCGTGCGGGCGTCCAGCGGATGCTTCATCCGGTTCGCCGCCACCAGCACCCGCATCCCGAGCCCGGTCTCCTTCGACGCCGACTCCACGGCGTCCAGGATGACCTCCAGCGTCGGGATCAGCCCGCCCAGCCGCGGCGCGTACGACGTCGGGTCCACCTGGATCTCCAGCCAGCCCGAGCCGTCCTTCACGTCCTCCTCGGCGGCCTCGCGCACCAGCCGCCGGATGTCCTCGGGCTCTCTGATGCAGGAGCGGGCCGCGTCGTACAGCCGCTGGAAGCGGAACCAGCCCCGCTCGTCGGTCGCCCGCAACCGGGGCGGCTCCCCGCTGGTCAGGGCCTCGCTCAGCGTCTCCGGCAGACGCACGCCGTACTTGTCGGCGAGTTCCAGCACGGTGCCGGGCCGCATCGACCCGGTGAAGTGCAGGTGCAGATGGGCTTTCGGCAGCTCAGAGACATCACGTACACGCTCCATTCCGGAATCCTGCCGTACGCCGAGGTCGTCCGGGTAGCCGTTTCCCCGAACGTGGTCTTGCTCGCACACGGCAACGGGCCGCCTCCCGGAGGAGACGGCCCGCGGACCCGCGCACGGGGCGGGTCAGTCCCTGGCCTCCGCCAGCAGCTTCTGGATCCGGCTCACGCCCTCGACGAGGTCCTCGTCGCCCAGCGCGTACGACAGCCGCAGGTAGCCCGGCGTGCCGAAAGCCTCGCCCGGGACGACCGCGACCTCGGCCTCCTCCAGGATGAGCGCCGCCAGCTCGACGGAGTCCTGCGGGCGCTTCCCGCGGATCTCCTTGCCGAGCAGCCCCTTCACCGACGGGTAGGCGTAGAAGGCGCCCTCGGGCTCGGGGCAGAGCACGCCGTCGATCTCGTTGAGCATGCGCACGATCGTCCGGCGGCGGCGGTCGAACGCCTCCCGCATCTTCGCGACCGCGTCCAGATCACCGGAGACGGCGGCCAGCGCGGCCACCTGGGCCACGTTCGAGACGTTCGAGGTGGCGTGCGACTGGAGGTTCGTCGCCGCCTTCACCACGTCCTTCGGGCCGATGATCCAGCCCACCCGCCAACCCGTCATCGCGTACGTCTTGGCGACGCCGTTGACCACGATGCACTTGTCGCGCAGCTCGGGAAGGACCGCCGGCAGCGAGACGAACTTCGCGTCGCCGTAGACGAGGTGCTCGTAGATCTCGTCGGTCATCACCCACAGACCGTGCTCCACGGCCCAGCGGCCGATCGCCTCCGCCTCGGCCGCGCTGTAGACGGCGCCGGTCGGGTTGGAGGGGGAGACGAAGAGGACGACCTTCGTCCGCTCCGTGCGCGCCGCCTCCAGCTGCTCGACGCTGACCCGGTAACCGGTCGTCTCGTCCGCGACGACCTCCACCGGGACACCGCCCGCCAGCCGGATCGACTCGGGGTACGTCGTCCAGTACGGCGCCGGGACGATGACCTCGTCGCCCGGGTCGAGGATCGCGGCGAAGGCCTCGTAGATGGCCTGCTTGCCGCCGTTGGTGACGAGGATCTGCGACGCCTCGACCTCGTAGCCGGAGTCGCGCAGCGTCTTCGCGGCGATCGCGGCCTTCAGCTCGGGCAGGCCGCCGGCCGGCGTGTAGCGGTGGTACTTCGGGTTCTTGCAGGCCTCGACGGCGGCTTCGACGATGTAGTCCGGGGTCGGGAAGTCGGGCTCACCGGCGCCGAAGCCGATCACCGGCCGCCCGGCGGCCTTCAGGGCCTTGGCCTTGGCATCCACGGCGAGGGTGGCGGACTCGGAGATCGCACCGACCCGGGCGGAGACCCGGCGCTCGGTGGGAGGGGTTGCAGGGCTCATGGCCCCATGTTTTCAGACAGGAAACGCGCCCGGCACACGGGTTTCACGGACTGAACAAGGACGGGCCCCCTTGCGAACGTCCGTGCTGATCCCGGCGGTGGCCTGGTGATCTTCCGGCCGTTTCCCGACGATCTTCCGCCGCCGGGGGCCTCACGGGCGCTTCACGTTCGACGAGGCGCCCCGGAGCACGTACACTCCTACGTCGTTGGCCTTCAACAACCGTGCCACAACCGGTGCACACCAAGCACCCGGACGGATGCGGTACGTTGGGGAACACACAAAGGGTCGTAGCTCAATTGGTAGAGCACTGGTCTCCAAAACCAGCGGTTGGGGGTTCAAGTCCCTCCGGCCCTGCTACACACTCCTTCGCCAGGCAGTGTGCGCATGTACGTACAGAAATGCACCGCCGTGCGGCTCAGACCGGGCGCGGCACGGCCACGACCCGGGAACAGGTGAGGACGAATGGCGGACGCCGTGGGCTCCATCGACACGCCTGATGCCCAGGACGAGGTGCCTGAGACGCAGAAGAAGTCCCGCAAGGGCGGCAAGCGCGCCAAGAAGGGCCCGCTGAAGCGGCTCGCGCTCTTCTACCGCCAGATCGTCGCGGAGCTTCGCAAGGTCGTCTGGCCGACGCGGGGCCAGCTGACGACGTACACCATGGTCGTGATCGTGTTCGTGGTCATCATGATTGGTCTGGTGACCGTGATTGACTATGGACTCGACCACGCCGCGAAGTACGTATTCGGCTGAGCCGAGAGCGAAGGGCGCCGGGTGATCGGCGCCCCTTTCGCGTGTTCCACCCCTATGTATCCAGGAAGAAGCAGCCACCGTGTCTGACCAGAACCTGAACGACGCCATGGAGCCTCGCGGGGCGGATGCCGAGTCGGTTGACGACGAGCTCGACATCGTCGAGGGCGCTGACGAGGACCTGGACGAGTTCGAGGCTGCCGATGCCGAGGCGGGCGAGCCCGCGGAGGAAGCCGCGCTGCACGTCGAGGGCGAAGAGGACTCCGAGGAAGAGGACTCCGAGGAAGAGGGCTCCGACGAGGAGGACTCCGAGGACGGCGAGGCCGTCGCGGAAGAGGCCGAGGAAGCCGAGCCGGCCGAGCCCGTCGACCCCGTCGCCGCCCTGCGCGAGGAACTCCGCACCCTGCCCGGCGAGTGGTACGTCATCCACACGTACGCCGGTTACGAGAACCGCGTGAAGACCAACCTCGAGCAGCGCGCCGTCTCGCTGAACGTCGAGGACTTCATCTTCCAGGCCGAGGTGCCGCAGGAAGAGGTCGCGCAGATCAAGAACGGCGAGCGCAAGACGATCCGTCAGAACAAGCTCCCCGGCTACGTGCTGGTGCGCATGGACCTGACGAACGAGTCCTGGGGCGTCGTCCGCAACACCCCCGGCGTCACCGGCTTCGTGGGCAACGCCTACGACCCGTACCCGCTGACCCTGGACGAGATCGTCAAGATGCTCGCCCCGGAGGCCGAGGAGAAGGCCGCCCGCGAGGCCGCCGAGGCCGAGGGCAAGCCGGCTCCGCAGCGCAAGGTCGAGGTCCAGGTCCTGGACTTCGAGGTCGGCGACTCGGTCACCGTCACGGACGGCCCGTTCGCCACGCTCCAGGCCACGATCAACGAGATCAACGCCGACTCGAAGAAGGTCAAGGGCCTCGTCGAGATCTTCGGCCGCGAGACCCCGGTCGAGCTGAGCTTCGACCAGATCCAGAAGAACTAGCCCCTTCTGGAACACAAGCCTCCGACCAGGTCAGGTGGCCGCTCGCGCGGCGCCTGACCTGCTCGGTTTTTGGCCGCGCAGGGATACCCGTTATCGTTGTGCGGTATGCCTCCATCCGGATCATCCGGACCGGACGGCTGAAAACTCTCACTAGGACCCGGAGAGAGCAATGCCTCCCAAGAAGAAGAAGGTCACGGGGCTTATCAAGCTCCAGATCAACGCCGGTGCGGCGAACCCCGCCCCGCCGGTCGGCCCCGCGCTCGGCCAGCACGGCGTCAACATCATGGAGTTCTGCAAGGCCTACAACGCCGCGACCGAGTCGCAGCGTGGCTGGGTGATCCCGGTGGAGATCACGGTCTACGAGGACCGTTCCTTCACCTTCATCACCAAGACGCCGCCGGCCGCGAAGATGATCCTCAAGGCCGCGGGTGTCGAGAAGGGCTCGGGCGAGCCGCACAAGACCAAGGTCGCCAAGATCACCGAGGCGCAGGTCCGCGAGATCGCCACGACCAAGCTCCCCGACCTCAACGCCAACGACCTGGACGCCGCGTCGAAGATCATCGCCGGCACCGCCCGTTCCATGGGCATCACGGTCGAGGGCTGAGTTCCCAGCCCCGTAGCACCTTCGTAGCAGTTGCGGCTCCGGCCGCACGTGGCAGGGCCTGCTCGGCCCGTACCACGACTCCTCAGAACCCCCAGGAGCAGTAGTGAGCAAGCGCAGCAAGTCTCTCCGCGCTGCGGACGCCAAGATCGACCGGGAGAAGCTGTACGCCCCGCTCGAGGCCGTCCGTCTCGCCAAGGAGACCTCCACGTCCAAGTTCGACGGCACCGTCGAGGTCGCCTTCCGCCTGGGTGTCGACCCGCGCAAGGCCGACCAGATGGTCCGTGGCACCGTGAACCTGCCGCACGGCACCGGCAAGACCGCCCGGGTCCTGGTCTTCGCGACCGGTGACCGTGCTGCGGCCGCGGAGGCCGCCGGCGCCGACATCGTCGGCTCCGACGAACTGATCGACGAGGTCGCGAAGGGCCGTCTGGACTTCGACGCCGTCGTCGCCACCCCGGACCTCATGGGCAAGGTCGGCCGCCTCGGCCGCGTGCTCGGTCCGCGTGGTCTGATGCCGAACCCGAAGACCGGCACCGTCACCCCCGACGTGGCCAAGGCCGTCACGGAGATCAAGGGCGGCAAGATCGAGTTCCGCGTCGACAAGCACTCGAACCTGCACTTCATCATCGGCAAGTCGTCGTTCGACGACACCCAGCTGGTGGAGAACTACGGCGCGGCGCTGGAGGAGATCCTCCGTCTGAAGCCGTCCGCCGCCAAGGGTCGCTACATCAAGAAGGCCGCGATCAGCACCACGATCGGCCCCGGCATCCAGGTCGACCCCAACCGCACCCGGAACCTCCTCGTCGAGGAGGACCCGGCCGCGGTCTGAACCTGACGGTTCGCATCGGTCGGCGACGAGCCCCGCAACCTTCCGAGGTGCGGGGCTCGTCCCTTTTCCCGTACGGCTGTCGGTGCCGTGCGTTACCGTGCGGACACGGGGACAAGATGGGGGTGAGGGTATGAAGGGCACCAGCGCACGCCGGGCGGGCCTCTCGATCGTCGCGGCGGCCCTGCTGACCGGGGCGACCGCCTGCAGCTCGGGCTCCGGGGGATCCGACGGGGACGAGGGCTCCGCCTCCTCCGGTGGGGACGGCGGCAGCCGCGTCAGTCCGATAGCCGCGCTGCGCACCGCCGAGAAGTCCACCGGTGACGCCGACTCCGCCAAGGTCGAGTCGACGACCACCATGGGCTCGGTGATGGCGATGACGGCCGACGGCTCCCTCGGCTGGGGCGACGGTCTCACCGGCACCCTCACCATCACCTACACCGGCGGCACCATGGCCGACACCATGCGGCAGCTGGGCACCACCTCGATGCAGGCCCGCTATCTGCCCGACGCGTACTACGCGCGCATGGGCGACGCCTTCGCCGAGCAGGCCGGCGGCAAGCACTGGATCAAGTACCCGTACGACGCGCTGGAGACCCTCGGCGGCGGCTCGGGGGCCTATCTCAAGGACCAGATGGAGAACTCCACCCCGAACCAGTCGGTGAAGCTCCTGCTGGCCTCCGGGGACGTGCGCAGGGTCGGCGAGGAGACGGTCCGCGGCGAGCGGACCACGCACTACTCGGGCACCGTCGAGGTCGCCGATCTCGCGGGCCGCAACTCCAGCCTCAGCGAGAGCCAGCTCGCCGACCTGAAGGAACAGCTGGAGCAGGCCGGCGTCACCACCGAGACCGTCGACATCTGGGTCGACGAGGACGACCTGCTGGTCAAGAAGGTCGAGAAGGGCCGGTCGGCGAACGGCACGTACAGCCAGACCGCCTACTACAGCGACTACGGCACCCCGGTCGACACCGAGGCGCCCCCGGCGGCCGACACCGCAGACTTCTCCGAGCTGCTCCGGCAGCAGGGGGCCGGCTCCACACCCTGAGAGCGGACCGCCGGGAATTCACAGGACCCCGCCCGCACCCCTGGGATACCTTCACCCCCTCGCTGTGGACCGACCAGGTGTTCACCGTGTGCTGCGTGGGGGAACGTGCATGAGATCTTCCGTGGGTGTCCTCGGGCTGTCCGCCCTGCTCGTCACGGGCTGTGCGGCGGCGTCGGAGGGGGCGGCGGACGGGGGCGACCCGAAGACCGCGGCCACGGCCGTCGCGCGGGCCGCGGAGAAGACGGAGCGGATCGGCTCCCTGCGCTACCGGATGACCGGCCGGACGCCGGAGGAGGGCCGGATCAGGGCCGAGGCCGCGATGGCCGTCGAGCCGCCGGCCATGAGCCTGCGGACGACCGTTCTCGGCGGTCCGGACAAGGGCGTCGGCGAGGTCCGCCTCGTCGGCGGAGTGCTGTACGTCGGCAGCGACGAGGCAACCGAGGACGGCAGGCACTGGATGCGGTTCGGGGCGCCCGGAAGCTCCGGCACCCCGAGCGGCGTCAAGGCCGACACCACGTCGATGGCCGACAAGGTCCGCCGCAACCCGGCCCACGAGAGCACCTTCCTCACCGCGGCCGATGACCTGAGGACGACCGGCCCGGAGACCGTCGACGGCGTGACCACCACCCACTACGAGGGCACGGCCGGCGTCGACGAGATCCGGGCCTCCTACCGCGACGAGGCCGGGAGCGTCCGCCGGCGGCGCGAGCAGTCCCTCGCGCAGTACGAGAAGCTCGGCGTCGACGAACTGGACATGGACGTCTGGATCGACGAGGACGGCCGCATCAAGCAGCTGCGGCTCCAGGGCTTCGGCCGGCACGGCCAGCTCGACCTCACCGTCACCTTCCTCGACTTCGGCAAGCCCGTCACCGTGCAGGCCCCGCCCGCCTCGGACACCTTCGACCTGGCCGAGGAGACGAGGAAGGCCGGCCGCTGAGCCCCTCGCGGGCGGAGCGCTGATCCCTCTCACGGGCGGATTTGCTTGACGGCGACCCGTTCCCGTACGCTCCTACAGAAGCCAAAGACCGCTGGTCGTTGCCGTGCGCTCGCAAGAGGGTGCGGTGGCCGAAGGATCCGCTGATATGCGGACGACCCGCGCAGGTGACTGTGGAAGTGCTCCCGGACCGCGATCCGTACGCGGATCTCGTTCGGTCGAGCTCTCGCCCCGTGCGCCTGCGCCGGGGCGTTTCGTTTGTCCCAGCCCCTTCCGAGCGGTCGTCAACACCCGGAAGGAGGCCGACGCTCATGGCAAGGCCCGACAAGGCTGCCGCGGTAGCCGAGCTCGCGGAGCAGTTCCGCAGCTCGAACGCCGCCGTGCTGACCGAGTACCGGGGTCTCACCGTGGCGCAGCTCAAGTCGCTGCGTCGTTCGCTCGGTGAGAACGCCCAGTACGCCGTGGTGAAGAACACGCTGACCAAGATTGCGGCCAACGAGGCCGGGATCTCGACGCTCGACGACCTGTTCAACGGTCCGACGGCAGTTGCCTTCGTCACCGGTGACCCGGTGGAGTCGGCGAAGGGTCTTCGTGACTTCGCCAAGGACAACCCCAACCTCGTCATCAAGGGCGGTGTCCTTGACGGCAAGGCGCTGTCCGCCGACGAGATCAAGAAGCTTGCGGACCTCGAGTCCCGCGAGGTTCTGCTCTCCAAGCTGGCGGGTGCCTTCAAGGGCAAGCAGTCCCAGGCTGCACAGCTCTTCCAGGCGCTTCCCTCGAAGCTCGTCCGCACCGTGGACGCCCTTCGCGCCAAGCAGGAAGAGCAGGGCGGTGCCGAGTAATTCGGCTCGCGCATTGACCGCCGCCTGAGGCAGCGGTCTTAGCGGGCCGAACGTACGCCCGCCGAACAAGTACATCCGGCACCTGCCGAATTAGTGGAAGGATCGCCCACCATGGCGAAGCTCAGCCAGGAAGACCTGCTCGCGCAGTTCGAGGAGATGACCCTCATCGAGCTCTCCGAGTTCGTGAAGGCCTTCGAGGAGAAGTTCGACGTCACCGCCGCCGCCGCGGTCGCCGTCGCCGCTCCGGGCGCCCCGGGTGCCCCGGTCGAGGCCGAGGAGGAGAAGGACGAGTTCGACGTCATCCTCACCGGTGCGGGCGACAAGAAGATCCAGGTCATCAAGGTCGTGCGTGAGCTGACCTCCCTGGGTCTGAAGGAGGCCAAGGACCTCGTGGACGGCGCCCCGAAGCCCGTCCTCGAGAAGGTCGCCAAGGACGCCGCCGAGAAGGCCGCCGAGTCCCTCAAGGGCGCCGGCGCCTCGGTCGAGGTCAAGTAACACCCCGCGGTCGGCGACGACCGCAGCGAAGGCCGAAACAGATCCCCTCGGGGCTGTAACGCCGACGCACCGAGGAGCGATCATCCATCCGGGTGGTCGCTCTTCGGCGTTCCCGAGGGCCCGGCCACGGTTACCTTGCACCTGAGTTCGCGAGGGGTATGGTGATCTTCGTCTTGTCCCCGGACGCCCCGCGTCCGGGCATGGGGGCCTTGACGAACCGCACGCAGCGCGCAATTCTCAGGACGCGTCGTCACAAGGATCCGTATCCGAGGCATGGATCGACGGCGAAGAGGGCAGTATCACCGTGCGTTGAGGGCTACCGGACCGAGGGCGTTGAGAACTACGAGGGTCTCGAAAAACCCGCACTGGACATCAGTGTGCCAACTGGCTACACTGACCCTTTGCGCTGCCTGTTAGCTGTCCCCTGCCCGTCACCAGGGGCATGCCCTCGCCCGAGCATCGATGATCAGACCCTCTCTGACCTGGCCTTTCGGCCGATTCCGGAGAGTCTGTCTCGTTGTGTGGGGGAGGGGCCGGTACGCGCGTAGTGAGTCCGAGCCCTCGGAAGGACCCCCTCTTGGCCGCCTCGCGCAACGCCTCGACCGCGAATACGAACAACGCTGCCAGCACCGCCCCGCTGCGCATCTCCTTTGCAAAGATCAAGGAGCCCCTCGAGGTTCCGAACCTTCTCGCACTGCAGACCGAGAGCTTCGACTGGCTGCTCGGCAACGAAGCGTGGAAGGCTCGCGTCGAGGAGGCTCTCGAGAACGGTCAGGACGTCCCCACCAAGTCCGGCCTCGAGGAGATCTTCGAGGAGATCTCCCCGATCGAGGACTTCTCCGGGTCGATGTCGCTGACTTTCCGCGACCACCGTTTCGAGCCGCCGAAGAACAGCATCGACGAGTGCAAGGACCGCGACTTCACGTACGCGGCCCCGCTCTTCGTGACGGCCGAGTTCACGAACAACGAGACCGGCGAGATCAAGTCCCAGACGGTCTTCATGGGCGACTTCCCGCTCATGACCAACAAGGGCACCTTCGTCATCAACGGCACCGAGCGTGTCGTCGTGTCGCAGCTGGTCCGCTCGCCCGGCGTCTACTTCGACTCCTCCATCGACAAGACGTCCGACAAGGACATCTTCTCCGCCAAGATCATCCCGTCCCGGGGTGCCTGGCTGGAGATGGAGATCGACAAGCGCGACATGGTCGGCGTCCGCATCGACCGCAAGCGCAAGCAGTCCGTCACCGTCCTCCTGAAGGCTCTCGGCTGGACCACCGAGCAGATCCTCGAGGAGTTCGGCGAGTACGAGTCGATGCGCGCCACCCTGGAGAAGGATCACACCCAGGGCCAGGACGACGCGCTCCTGGACATCTACCGCAAGCTGCGTCCGGGCGAGCCGCCGACCCGCGAGGCCGCTCAGACGCTGCTCGAGAACCTCTACTTCAACCCCAAGCGCTACGACCTCGCCAAGGTCGGCCGCTACAAGGTGAACAAGAAGCTCGGCGCCGACGAGCCGCTGGACGCCGGCGTGCTCACCACCGACGACATCATCGCCACGATCAAGTACCTGGTGAAGCTGCACGCCGGTGAGACCGAGACGCTCGGCGAGTCGGGCCGCTCGATCATGGTCGAGACCGACGACATCGACCACTTCGGCAACCGCCGCATCCGCAGCGTCGGCGAGCTGATCCAGAACCAGGTCCGTACGGGTCTCGCCCGTATGGAGCGCGTCGTGCGCGAGCGCATGACCACCCAGGACGTCGAGGCGATCACGCCGCAGACCCTGATCAACATCCGGCCGGTCGTCGCCTCCATCAAGGAGTTCTTCGGCACCAGCCAGCTGTCCCAGTTCATGGACCAGAACAACCCGCTGTCGGGTCTGACGCACAAGCGTCGTCTCAACGCGCTCGGCCCGGGTGGTCTGTCCCGTGAGCGGGCCGGCTTCGAGGTCCGTGACGTCCACCCCTCGCACTACGGCCGCATGTGCCCGATCGAGACGCCGGAAGGACCGAACATCGGTCTGATCGGCTCGCTCGCCTCGTACGGCCGGATCAACCCGTTCGGTTTCATCGAGACGCCGTACCGCAAGGTCACCGGCGGTGTCGTCACCGACGAGGTCGACTACCTCACGGCCGACGAAGAGGACCGGTTCGTCATCGCGCAGGCCAACGCGCCGCTCAACGACGAGTTCCAGTTCGAGGAAGCCCGCGTCCTGGTCCGCCGTCGCGGCGGTGAGGTCGACTACGTCCCCGGTGACGACGTCGACTACATGGACGTCTCCCCGCGCCAGATGGTGTCGGTCGCGACCGCCATGATCCCGTTCCTCGAGCACGACGACGCCAACCGCGCGCTCATGGGCGCGAACATGATGCGTCAGGCCGTCCCGCTCATCAAGAGCGAGTCGCCGCTCGTCGGCACCGGCATGGAGTACCGCTCCGCGGTCGACGCCGGCGACGTGGTCAAGGCCGAGAAGGCTGGTGTGGTCCAGGAGGTCTCCGCGGACTACATCACCACCACCAACGACGACGGCACGTACATCACGTACCGCCTGGCCAAGTTCGCCCGCTCCAACCAGGGCACCTCGGTCAACCAGAAGGTCATCGTCAACGAGGGCGACCGGATCATCGAGGGCCAGGTCCTGGCCGACGGTCCGGCCACCGAGAACGGCGAGATGGCGCTGGGCAAGAACCTGCTCGTGGCGTTCATGCCGTGGGAGGGTCACAACTACGAGGACGCGATCATCCTGTCGCAGCGCCTCGTACAGGACGACGTCCTCTCCTCGATCCACATCGAGGAGCACGAGGTCGACGCCCGTGACACCAAGCTCGGCCCCGAGGAGATCACCCGGGACATCCCGAACGTCTCCGAGGAGGTCCTCGCCGACCTCGACGAGCGCGGCATCATCCGCATCGGTGCCGAGGTCGTCGCCGGCGACATCCTGGTCGGCAAGGTCACGCCCAAGGGCGAGACCGAGCTGACCCCGGAGGAGCGCCTGCTGCGCGCCATCTTCGGCGAGAAGGCCCGTGAGGTCCGTGACACCTCGCTGAAGGTGCCGCACGGCGAGATCGGCAAGGTCATCGGCGTCCGCGTCTTCGACCGTGAGGAGGGCGACGAGCTGCCGCCGGGCGTGAACCAGCTGGTTCGTGTCTACGTGGCGCAGAAGCGCAAGATCACGGACGGTGACAAGCTCGCCGGCCGCCACGGCAACAAGGGTGTCATCTCGAAGATCCTGCCGATCGAGGACATGCCGTTCCTGGAGGACGGCACCCCGGTCGACATCATCCTCAACCCGCTCGGTGTGCCGTCCCGAATGAACCCGGGACAGGTTCTGGAGATCCACCTCGGCTGGCTCGCCAGCCGCGGCTGGGACGTCTCCGGCCTCGCGGACGACTGGGCGCAGCGCCTCCAGGCGATCGGCGCCGACAGCGTCGCCCCCGGCACCAACGTCGCCACCCCGGTGTTCGACGGTGCCCGTGAGGACGAGCTGACCGGTCTGCTGCAGCACACCATCCCGAACCGCGACGGCGAGCGCATGGTGCTCCCGTCCGGCAAGGCCCCGCTGTTCGACGGCCGTTCGGGTGAACCGTTCCCGGAGCCGATCTCGGTCGGCTACATGTACATCCTCAAGCTCCACCACCTGGTCGACGACAAGCTGCACGCCCGCTCGACCGGTCCGTACTCGATGATCACCCAGCAGCCGCTGGGTGGTAAGGCCCAGTTCGGTGGCCAGCGCTTCGGTGAGATGGAGGTGTGGGCGCTGGAGGCGTACGGCGCCGCGTACGCCCTCCAGGAGCTGCTGACCATCAAGTCCGACGACGTCACCGGCCGCGTGAAGGTCTACGAGGCCATCGTCAAGGGCGAGAACATTCCCGAGCCCGGCATCCCCGAGTCCTTCAAGGTGCTCATCAAGGAGATGCAGTCCCTGTGCCTCAACGTGGAGGTGCTGTCCTCGGACGGCATGTCCATCGAGATGCGCGACACCGACGAGGACGTCTTCCGCGCGGCGGAAGAGCTCGGCATCGACCTGTCCCGGCGCGAGCCGAGCAGCGTCGAAGAGGTCTGACGGGAGTCCGGCGGGGCCTCTCCAGCAGAGGCCCCGCCGATCCCGCGACCCCCGTTTCAGACCACAGACTTACAACCCTGAGAGGGATTGACGCATAGTGCTCGACGTCAACTTCTTCGATGAGCTCCGGATCGGTCTGGCCACCGCTGACGACATCCGTCAGTGGAGCCACGGCGAGGTCAAGAAGCCCGAGACCATCAACTACCGCACCCTCAAGCCCGAAAAGGACGGACTCTTCTGCGAGAAGATCTTCGGTCCGACCCGGGACTGGGAGTGCTACTGCGGCAAGTACAAGCGTGTCCGCTTCAAGGGCATCATCTGTGAGCGCTGCGGCGTCGAGGTGACCCGCGCCAAGGTGCGTCGCGAGCGGATGGGCCACATCGAGCTGGCCGCCCCCGTCACGCACATCTGGTACTTCAAGGGTGTCCCGAGCCGGCTGGGCTACCTGCTCGACCTGGCTCCGAAGGACCTCGAGAAGGTCATCTACTTCGCGGCGTACATGATCACGTACGTCGACGAGGAGCGCCGCACGCGTGACCTGCCCTCGCTGGAGGCGCACGTCTCCGTCGAGCGGCAGCAGATCGAGAACCGCCGGGACGCCGACCTGGAGGCCCGCGCCAAGAAGCTCGAGACCGACCTGGCCGAGCTCGAGGCCGAGGGCGCCAAGGCCGACGTGCGTCGCAAGGTGCGCGAAGGCGCCGAGCGGGAGATGAAGCAGCTGCGCGACCGCGCCCAGCGCGAGATCGACCGTCTCGACGAGGTGTGGACCCGCTTCAAGAACCTCAAGGTCCAGGACCTCGAGGGCGACGAGCTGCTCTACCGCGAGCTGCGCGACCGCTTCGGCACGTACTTCGACGGTTCGATGGGTGCCGCGGCGCTGCAGAAGCGCCTGGAGTCCTTCGACCTCGACGAGGAGGCCGAGAAGCTCCGCGAGATCATCCGTACCGGCAAGGGCCAGAAGAAGACCCGTGCGCTCAAGCGCCTCAAGGTCGTCTCCGCGTTCCTGCAGACCAGCAACAGCCCCAAGGGCATGGTGCTGGACTGCGTGCCGGTCATCCCGCCGGACCTGCGTCCGATGGTGCAGCTGGACGGTGGCCGCTTCGCGACCTCCGACCTGAACGACCTGTACCGCCGTGTCATCAACCGCAACAACCGCCTGAAGCGCCTTCTCGACCTCGGTGCGCCCGAGATCATCGTGAACAACGAGAAGCGCATGCTCCAGGAGGCCGTGGACGCGCTGTTCGACAACGGCCGTCGTGGCCGTCCGGTCACCGGTCCCGGCAACCGCCCGCTGAAGTCCCTCAGCGACATGCTGAAGGGCAAGCAGGGTCGATTCCGTCAGAACCTGCTCGGCAAGCGCGTGGACTACTCCGCGCGTTCCGTGATCGTCGTCGGTCCGCAGCTGAAGCTGCACCAGTGCGGTCTGCCGAAGGCGATGGCGCTCGAGCTGTTCAAGCCGTTCGTGATGAAGCGCCTGGTCGACCTGAACCACGCGCAGAACATCAAGTCGGCCAAGCGCATGGTCGAGCGCGGCCGCACCGTGGTGTACGACGTCCTCGAAGAGGTCATCGCCGAGCACCCGGTGCTGCTGAACCGTGCGCCCACTCTGCACCGCCTCGGCATCCAGGCCTTCGAGCCGCAGCTGGTCGAGGGCAAGGCCATCCAGATCCACCCGCTCGTCTGCACCGCGTTCAACGCGGACTTCGACGGTGACCAGATGGCCGTGCACCTGCCGCTGTCCGCGGAGGCGCAGGCCGAGGCCCGCATCCTGATGCTGTCCTCGAACAACATCCTCAAGCCCGCCGACGGCCGTCCGGTGACGATGCCGACCCAGGACATGGTCCTCGGTCTGTTCTTCCTCACCACCGACGGCGAGCTGCGCGACGTCAAGGGCGAGGAGCGTTCCTTCTCGTCCGTGGCCGAGGCGATCATGGCCTTCGACGCCGGCGAGCTGTCGCTGCAGTCGCGCGTCGACGTCCGCTTCCCGGTGGGCACCATCCCGCCGCGCGGCTGGACCCCGCCGGTGCGGGAGGAGGACGAGCCCGAGTGGCAGCAGGGTGACTCGTTCCGGCTGCGGACGACCCTGGGCCGTGCGCTCTTCAACGAGCTGCTGCCCGAGGACTACCCGTTCGTCGACTACGAGGTCGGCAAGAAGCAGCTCTCGGAGATCGTCAACGACCTCGCCGAGCGCTACCCCAAGGTCATCGTGGCGGCGACGCTCGACAACCTGAAGGCGGCCGGTTTCTACTGGGCGACCCGTTCCGGCGTCACCGTGGCCATCTCCGACATCGTCGTTCCCGACGCGAAGCGGGCGATCGTCCAGGGCTACGAGGCGCAGGACGAGAAGGTCCAGAAGCAGTACGAGCGCGGTCTGATCACCAAGGAAGAGCGCACGCAGGAGCTCATCGCGATCTGGACCAAGGCGACCAACGAGGTCGCCGAGGCGATGAACGCGAACTTCCCGAAGACCAACCCGGTCTCGATGATGGTCAACTCGGGTGCTCGCGGAAACATGATGCAGATGCGTCAGATCGCCGGTATGCGTGGTCTGGTGTCGAACGCGAAGAACGAGACCATCCCGCGTCCGATCAAGGCCTCGTTCCGTGAGGGCCTGTCCGTGCTGGAGTACTTCATCTCCACCCACGGTGCCCGTAAGGGTCTGGCGGACACCGCCCTGCGTACCGCCGACTCGGGTTACCTCACCCGTCGTCTGGTGGACGTCTCGCAGGACGTCATCATCCGCGAGGAGGACTGCGGCACCGAGCGCGGCCTCAAGCTGGCCATCGCCGAGCGCGGCGAGGACGGCGTGCTGCGCAAGGCGGACAACGCAGAGACCAGCGTGTACGCGCGCTGCCTCGCCGAGGACATCGTCGTCGACGGCAAGGTGCTCGCCCCGGCGGGCGTCGACCTCGGTGACGTCCTCATCGACCAGCTGGTCAAGGCCGGCGTCGAGGAGGTCAAGACCCGCTCGGTCCTGACCTGCGAGTCCGCCGTCGGCACCTGCGCCATGTGCTACGGCCGTTCGCTGGCCACCGGCAAGCTGGTCGACATCGGTGAGGCGGTCGGCATCATCGCCGCCCAGTCCATCGGTGAGCCCGGTACCCAGCTGACGATGCGTACCTTCCACACCGGTGGTGTGGCCGGTGACGACATCACCCAGGGTCTGCCGCGTGTCGTCGAGCTCTTCGAGGCCCGTACCCCGAAGGGTGTCGCCCCGATCTCCGAGGCCGCCGGCCGCGTGCGGATCGAGGAGACCGAGAAGACCAAGAAGATCGTCATCACGCCGGACGACGGCAGCGACGAGACGGCGTTCCCGATCTCGAAGCGTGCCCGTCTGAAGGTCGAGGAGGGCGAGCACGTCGAGGTGGGCCAGCAGCTCACCGTGGGTACCCAGAACCCGCACGACGTGCTGCGCATCCTGGGCCAGCGTGCCGTCCAGGTCCACCTGGTGGCCGAGGTCCAGCGGGTGTACAACTCGCAGGGTGTGTCGATCCACGACAAGCACATCGAGATCATCATCCGGCAGATGCTCCGCCGCGTGACGATCATCGAGTCCGGCGACGCCGAGCTGCTGCCCGGCGAGCTGGTCGAGCGCTCGAAGTTCGAGACCGAGAACCGTCGTGTGGTGCAGGAGGGCGGTCACCCGGCCTCCGGTCGTCCGCAGCTCATGGGTATCACCAAGGCCTCGCTGGCCACGGAGTCCTGGCTGTCGGCGGCGTCCTTCCAGGAGACGACCAGGGTGCTGACGGACGCGGCGATCAACGCCAAGTCCGACTCCCTGATCGGCCTCAAGGAGAACGTCATCATCGGTAAGCTCATCCCGGCCGGTACGGGTCTGTCCCGCTACCGCAACATCCGGGTCGAGCCGACCGAGGAGGCCAAGGCCGCGATGTACTCGGCCGTCGGCTACGACGACATCGACTACTCGCCGTTCGGCACCGGCTCCGGCCAGGCCGTCCCGCTGGAGGACTACGACTACGGTCCGTACAACCAGTAAGGCGTACGTCTGAAGCACTGAAGGGCGGTCACCCGTGCGGGTGGCCGCCCTTCGGCGTGTCCGCGGCCGTACGCGGCGGTGTGGCGGCCTCCGTGCGGTGCCGTGTCCGCCGGGCACCCTGCTCGTCCCCGCCCGCGTCCCCGGCCCGCCCGCGGTCTCCCAGGGCCCCTCCTCCTTCCACGGGGGCGGCGTCAGGATGAGTGGGGGAACCATCGCGGGCCGCCGAGCGTAGGAGAATGATGGGAGGCAGTTCACGCCGAGCGGGGGAGGTGTCCGTGTCGTATCCGTCGCCATGGCAGCCGTGGCAGGGCCAGAGCGGTCCGCCGATGCTGGCCGCCCACGCGGACCGGGAGCGCACCGTCGACGTGCTCAGAGCGGGTTTCGCCGAGGGCCGTCTCCAGCAGGTGGAGTTCGAGCGCCGGGTGGCGCGCGCGTACGAGGCCCGCACGGTCGGTGAGCTGTCCCTGATCGTCGCCGACCTGCCGCAGGGCCCCGTCGCCGCGCAGCCGTCCGTCCCGCAGTCGCACGGCTACCCGACGCAGATTCCGCGGACCTTCCTGGCCGCCCCGCCGCCGACGAACGGCAAGGCGGTCGCCTCCATGGTCTGCGGCATCCTCACCACGATGACGATGGGTGCCACCGGCATCCCCGCGGTGATCCTCGGGCACTCGGCCAGAGCCGAGATCCGCCGCACCGGCGAGGGCGGCGACGGCTTCGCCATGGCCGGCCTCGTCCTGGGCTGGCTGTCGGTGGCGGGCTGGGCGGTCTTCCTCGCCGTCCTGCTCCTGGCGGCGGTCGCGTCGCACTGAGACCGGGGCGCGGGGCGTCCGTCGGTCCGGTGGCGCCGGTCAGGGGATGCCCAGCTCGAACATGACGTAGTGGGCGTACCAGCCCGAGGCGACGGCGGCCGTGGTGAAGAAGACCGTCAGGCTCGGCCACTTCAGACGGCCCAGCGCCGCCGCGGGGGCCAGGAGCAGCGGGAAGCAGGGCAGCAGGTAGCGCGGTGTGTTGCCGAACATCTGCTGGGTGCCGAGCACGGTCACCACGCTGGCCAGGGTGTAGGCGACGAGCACCAGCGGCGGCTTCTTCCGCAGCATCAGCGCGATCAGGAACGGCAGCGCCAGCACCACCTGGACGGCTATCAGGTCGGGGACGGAGAAGGCGAACAGGTAGTCGTGCCGGCCGACGGCCGTGTTGCCCAGCACGTCGAGGGTGTAGGCGCCGAAGTCGAAGTAGTGGGCCCAGCCCTCGCGCTGGAGTGTGAAGTACGCCGTCAGGTCGCCCATGCTCAGCCCGACCCAGGCGACGTAGGTGAGCAGGCCGAGCGGCGCGGCGACCATCGCGTACACCGGCCCCGCCACTCCGTGTGCGCGTCTGCCGTCGCGCCGGGCGAGGGTGACCAGCGCGGCGAGCCCGACCGCGCCGATGAGCGCGGCGGAGGTGGGCCGGTTCAGTCCGGCGACGAAGGCGAGGAGCCCGGCCGTGAGCCACCGGCCCTTCATCACGCCGTAGCAGCACCAGGCGGCGATGGCCACGAACAGGGACTCCGAGTACACCGCCCACTCGACGCCGGCGCCCGGTACGACCGCCCACAGCCCGGCGGCGACGGTGCCGGCCCGCACCCCCGCGAGCGTGGCGACGACGGCGTAGATCCCGGCGGCGGCGACGAAGGACGCGAGCACCGAGACGAGCATCCCGGACCCGTACAGGCCGAGCCCGGTGATCTCGGACACCCCGCGGATCAGCCCCGGGTACAGCGGGAAGAAGGCGACGGAGTTCTGCTCGACCGTGAACAGGCCGCCCGGCGCGAGGGGTGTCAGGGGCCGCGGGTCGTACCCCTTTTCGGCGACCTGGAGGTACCACCAGCCGTCCCAGGTGGCGAGCACGTCCCACCAGTGGGCGCCGCCGCCGAAGCGGGGCTGCTTCTCCCGGTAGTCGCCGGCCGCCTCGAGCAGGACCGCGAAGACGGTCAGCCCGACCAGCTTCGTGACGCCGTACAGGAGCAGCGGAGCACGGTACGGTCGTAGACCATCCGGCAGCGTGAGCCGGCGCGGCACCCGTGGCCGCTCCTGCCGTCCCTCCGGCCCGTCGGGCTCTTCGGGCGGCGCGGAGTCCGCCGCCGTGTCGCTGCGGGCCGTGCTCATGACTGGGGTCCCCCCTCGGACGACCGGCCGGGGCCGGCCGCGCGACCGCTGTCCGGACGATCGTGAAGTGTGGTCATAAGATCGCAACAGCGTCGCACATGTGCGTCACAGCTTGGGGGAGGACGGGTGCCTGAAGCGCCGGACACCACGGCGGCGGTGACCGTCTTGTCGGTCGTCATACCCATGTACAACGAGGAAGAGGTCCTTCCCGCGCTGGTCAGCAGACTGCGCCCGGCCCTGGCCGGGATGGGCGTCGGCTACGAGGTCGTCGCCGTCGACGACGGCAGCACCGACCGCACCGCCGAGCTGCTCGCCGCGTTCCGCCTCGGCTGGCCCGAGCTGCGCGTGATCGGTCTGCGCCGGAACTCCGGCCATCAGGCGGCCCTCACCGCGGGCCTGGACCGGGCCCACGGCGCGTACGTGGTGAGCATCGACGCCGACCTCCAGGACCCGCCCGAGAAGATCCCCGACATGCTGGCGCTGGCCCGCGCCGAGGGCCTCGACATCGTCTACGGCATCCGGGCCGACCGGGCCAGCGACACCGGCTTCAAACGGTGGACCGCCGGCCTGTACTACCGGCTCGTCCGCCGCCTGGCCGGCCCCTCCGTGCCCGCCCAGGCCGGTGACTTCCGGCTGCTCAGCCGGGCCGCCGTCGACGCCCTCAAGGCGCTGCCGGACCAGCAGCGCGTCTACCGCCTCCTGGTGCCCTGGCTCGGCTTCCCGAGCGGTGAGGTCGCCTACGAGCGCGCGCCGCGGCCCGCGGGCCGCAGCAAGTACCCCCTGGGTCGGATGATCCGCCTCGCCATCGACAGCGTCACCGGCTTCTCGGCGGCCCCGCTGCGCATCGCCACCTGGCTCGGCGGTTTCGCCTTCCTGGTCTGCCTGGCCCTGATGGTCTACACGCTCAGCGCCCACGCCCTGGAGCACACCGTCCCCGGCTGGACCTCCCTGTTCACCGGAGTCCTGTTCATCGGCGCGGTCCAGCTGATCTGCGTCGGCCTGCTCGGCGAGTACGTGGGGCGCATCTACACGGCCGTGCAGAACCGTCCGACGTACTTCGTCGGCCACGACACGGCGCACGGGGCGGCGGGTCCCCGCGTCCCGGTGCCCGGGCCGGCGCCCGGTGCCGGACCGGGCGCGGCTCCGGGCGGGGCGGCGGTCCCGCCGCCCGCCGCGGAGGCCGGAAGTCCGCTACCACAGGGGCCGTCGGGGGCGCGGACGTGAGCTCGGTGTGTCGGCGGCGAGGCTTCTGTTTTGACCGGAGTGATTGCGCTGGGTACGCTCAGACCTTGTGCCTGGGGTGTGCCCTGGCCTTCGTGCGTGCCTTCAACCGCACAGGGGCCTAAGGAGCGGCCACCGCGATCCGCGCCTCTTCCTGCCTCGCGGCGGAAGTCCGCCGGATTCGACACACCCGACCGCGTGGGTCGGCGAAGTTCCAGGTTAGCTGTACAAATCGGCACACAGAAACCGGAGAAGTAGTGCCTACGATCCAGCAGCTGGTCCGTAAGGGCCGGCAGGACAAGGTCGAGAAGAACAAGACGCCCGCACTCGAGGGTTCTCCTCAGCGTCGCGGCGTCTGCACGCGCGTGTTCACGACCACCCCGAAGAAGCCGAACTCGGCCCTGCGTAAGGTCGCGCGTGTGCGTCTGACCAGCGGGATCGAGGTCACCGCTTACATTCCGGGCGAGGGACACAACCTGCAGGAGCACTCCATCGTGCTCGTGCGTGGTGGCCGTGTGAAGGACCTGCCGGGTGTTCGCTACAAGATCATTCGCGGTTCCCTCGACACCCAGGGTGTCAAGAACCGCAAGCAGGCCCGCAGCCGCTACGGCGCCAAGAAGGAGAAGTAAGACATGCCTCGTAAGGGCCCTGCCCCGAAGCGCCCGGTCATCATCGACCCGGTCTACGGTTCTCCTCTTGTCACGTCGCTCATCAACAAGGTGCTGCTGAACGGCAAGCGCTCCACCGCCGAGCGCATCGTCTACGGTGCCATGGAGGGCCTGCGCGAGAAGACCGGCAACGACCCGGTCATCACGCTGAAGCGCGCTCTCGAGAACATCAAGCCGACCATCGAGGTCAAGTCCCGCCGTGTCGGTGGCGCGACCTACCAGGTCCCGGTCGAGGTCAAGCCCGGCCGCGCGAGCACCCTGGCGCTCCGCTGGCTCGTCGGCTACTCCCGCGCCCGTCGCGAGAAGACCATGACCGAGCGTCTGCTCAACGAGCTGCTCGACGCCTCCAACGGCCTCGGTGCGGCTGTGAAGAAGCGCGAGGACACCCACAAGATGGCCGAGTCCAACAAGGCCTTCGCGCACTACCGCTGGTAGTCGCTACCCACATCGAGACCGAGAGAAGACTGAAGCCTTATGGCTACCACTTCACTTGACCTGGCCAAGGTCCGCAACATCGGGATCATGGCCCACATCGACGCGGGCAAGACGACCACCACCGAGCGGATCCTGTTCTACACCGGTGTGTCCTACAAGATCGGTGAGGTCCACGACGGCGCTGCCACCATGGACTGGATGGAGCAGGAGCAGGAGCGTGGCATCACGATCACCTCTGCTGCCACCACCTGTCACTGGCCGCTCGCCGACGTCGACCACACCATCAACATCATCGACACCCCGGGCCACGTCGACTTCACCGTCGAGGTGGAGCGTTCCCTGCGCGTGCTCGACGGTGCCGTGACGGTGTTCGACGGCGTCGCCGGCGTCGAGCCCCAGTCCGAGACGGTGTGGCGTCAGGCGGACCGCTACGGCGTCCCCCGCATCTGCTTCGTCAACAAGCTCGACCGGACCGGTGCCGAGTTCCACCGCTGCGTCGACATGATCTCTGACCGCCTCGGCGCTCAGCCGATCGTCATGCAGCTCCCGATCGGTGCCGAGGCCGACTTCAAGGGCGTCGTCGACCTGGTCACGATGAAGGCGTTCGTGTGGTCCGCCGAGGCCACCAAGGGCGAGATGTACGACATCGTCGACATCCCGGCCACGCACACCGAGGCTGCCGAGGAGTACCGCGGCAAGCTCATCGAGGCCGTCGCCGAGAACGACGAAGAGATCATGGAGCTGTACCTCGAGGGCAACGAGCCCAGCGAGGAGCAGCTGTACGCCGCGATCCGTCGCATCACCATCGCGTCCGGCAAGTCCAAGGACACCACGGTCACCCCGGTGTTCTGCGGTACCGCGTTCAAGAACAAGGGCGTTCAGCCCCTGCTCGACGCGGTCGTGCGCTACCTCCCCTCCCCGCTCGACGTCGAGGCCATCGAGGGCCACGCCGTGAACGACCCGGAGGAGGTCGTCAAGCGCAAGCCGTCCGAGGACGAGCCGCTGTCGGCGCTCGCGTTCAAGATCATGAGCGACCCGCACCTCGGCAAGCTCACCTTCGTCCGGGTCTACTCGGGCCGCCTGGAGTCCGGCACCGCCGTGCTGAACTCCGTCAAGGGCAAGAAGGAGCGCATCGGCAAGATCTACCGCATGCACGCGAACAAGCGTGAGGAGATCGCGGCGGTCGGCGCCGGCGACATCGTCGCCGTCATGGGTCTGAAGCAGACCACGACCGGTGAGACGCTGTGCGACGACAAGGCGCCGGTCATCCTGGAGTCCATGGACTTCCCGGCCCCGGTCATCCAGGTCGCCATCGAGCCCAAGTCCAAGGGTGACCAGGAGAAGCTGGGTGTCGCCATCCAGCGTCTCGCGGAGGAGGACCCCTCCTTCCAGGTCCACTCGGACGAGGAGACCGGCCAGACCATCATCGGTGGTATGGGCGAGCTGCACCTCGAGGTGCTGGTCGACCGTATGCGCCGTGAGTTCAAGGTCGAGGCCAACGTCGGCAAGCCGCAGGTCGCGTACCGCGAGACCATCCGCAAGGCGGTCGACCGGCTCGACTACACGCACAAGAAGCAGACCGGTGGTACCGGTCAGTTCGCCAAGGTGCAGATCGCGATCGAGCCGATCGAGGGCGGCGACGCCTCGTACGAGTTCGTGAACAAGGTCACCGGTGGCCGTATCCCGAAGGAGTACATCCCTTCGGTGGACGCCGGTGCGCAGGAGGCCATGCAGTTCGGCATCCTCGCGGGTTACGAGATGACCGGCGTGCGCGTCACCCTGCTCGACGGTGGCTACCACGAGGTGGACTCCTCCGAACTCGCCTTCAAGATCGCCGGTTCGCAGGCGTTCAAGGAGGCCGCGCGCAAGGCCAGCCCCGTGCTGCTCGAGCCGATGATGGCCGTCGAGGTCACCACGCCCGAGGACTACATGGGTGAGGTCATCGGCGACATCAACTCCCGCCGTGGCCAGATCCAGGCCATGGAGGAGCGCGCCGGCGCCCGCGTCGTGAAGGGCCTCGTGCCGCTCTCGGAGATGTTCGGCTACGTCGGAGACCTCCGCAGCAAGACCTCGGGTCGCGCAAGCTACTCGATGCAGTTCGACTCCTACGCCGAGGTTCCGCGGAACGTCGCCGAGGAGATCATCGCGAAGGCCAAGGGCGAGTAACGCACTCCGTTCACACGCCGTAGGCTTGACTCCGGAGCCTCTTGGGGCGAACGGCCGCATTCCCGGCCGTTCGCCCCTGGGCCCGGGCATTCCAGCAAAGATCACCTGGCGCCGATGAAGTAAGGCGTACCAGAACCACTCCCAGGAGGACCCCCGTGGCGAAGGCGAAGTTCGAGCGGACTAAGCCGCACGTCAACATCGGCACCATCGGTCACATCGACCACGGTAAGACGACCCTCACGGCCGCCATTACCAAGGTGCTGCACGACAAGTACCCGGACCTGAACGAGGCCTCGGCCTTCGACCAGATCGACAAGGCTCCTGAGGAGCGTCAGCGCGGTATCACCATCTCCATCGCGCACGTCGAGTACCAGACGGAGACGCGTCACTACGCGCACGTCGACTGCCCGGGTCACGCGGACTACATCAAGAACATGATCACCGGTGCTGCCCAGATGGACGGCGCCATCCTCGTGGTCGCCGCCACCGACGGCCCGATGCCGCAGACCAAGGAGCACGTGCTCCTGGCCCGCCAGGTCGGCGTTCCGTACATCGTCGTCGCCCTGAACAAGGCCGACATGGTGGACGACGAGGAGATCCTGGAGCTCGTCGAGCTCGAGGTCCGTGAGCTCCTCTCCGAGTACGAGTTCCCGGGCGACGACCTGCCGGTCGTCAAGGTGTCCGCTCTCAAGGCGCTCGAGGGCGACCCGGAGTGGGCCCAGACCGTCCTCGACCTGATGCAGGCCGTCGACGAGTCCATCCCGGAGCCCGAGCGTGACGTCGACAAGCCGTTCCTCATGCCGATCGAGGACGTCTTCACGATCACCGGTCGCGGTACGGTCGTCACCGGCCGTATCGAGCGTGGTGTCCTGAAGGTCAACGAGACCGTCGACATCATCGGCATCAAGACCGAGAAGACCACCACCACGGTCACCGGTATCGAGATGTTCCGCAAGCTGCTCGACGAGGGCCAGGCCGGTGAGAACGTCGGTCTGCTGCTCCGCGGCATCAAGCGCGAGGACGTCGAGCGCGGCCAGGTCATCATCAAGCCGGGTTCGGTCACCCCGCACACCGAGTTCGAGGCGCAGGCGTACATCCTGTCCAAGGACGAGGGCGGCCGTCACACGCCGTTCTTCAACAACTACCGCCCGCAGTTCTACTTCCGTACCACGGACGTGACCGGCGTCGTGACCCTCCCCGAGGGCACCGAGATGGTCATGCCGGGCGACAACACCGAAATGAAGGTGGAGCTGATCCAGCCCATCGCCATGGAGGAGGGCCTGAAGTTCGCCATCCGTGAGGGTGGCCGGACCGTGGGCGCCGGCCAGGTCACCAAGATCAACAAGTAAGTCTTGTTGCTCGACCTGGTGGTTCCAGCGTGAGCTGAGCACCTGAGAGGGCCCGTACGACTCCGGTCGTACGGGCCCTTTCGCGTGCCCGCGAGACGGTGGATGTGCGACAGGTGAACCATGGACAAACGTTCCGCTGTGGGCCCTGTGAGGCGGCTGTCCCGGCCGTAGCCTGACTCGTCGGACCCCCCCCGACGAGGATGACTGGCTTGGCTCTCACCCGCGGCGCGCAGCCGCTCCCCCCGCTCGCCGCGCTGCCGCCGCTCGCCGACGCCCCGCGCGGCCGCGAACGACGCCCCCGCCTCTACGCCGTGGACGGCATCCGGCTGCTGGCCGCCCTGATGGTGGCGCTCCACCACTACGCGGGCACCCGCCGGGTGGACCGGCCCGGCAACCCGATCTGGGACCGCCCGGTCTCCGAGATCATGCCGACGGTGTTCCACGTGGCGGCCTACGGCTGGATCGGCGTGGAGATCTTCTTCGTCATCAGCGGCTTCGTGATCTGCATGTCCTGCTGGGGCCGGACGCCCCGTCAGTTCTTCGTCTCCCGGGTGATCCGGCTGTACCCGGCGTACTGGTTCGCGGTGCTGTTCACGACGGGCGTGCTGGCGGCGGTACCGGGCGTCTGGGAGCGGTTGCGCGCCCGGGACGTCCTCCTGAACCTGACGATGCTCCAGTCCGGCTCCGGGGTCCGGAACGTGGACGGCGTGTACTGGACGCTCTGGTCGGAGCTGCGCTTCTACCTGCTGTTCCTGCTGGTCGTCGCGACCGGCCTGACCTACCGCAAGGTCGTCCTGTTCTGCTGCGTGTGGGGCGCGGCGGCCATGCTCGCCCCGGTGTCCGGCCTGCCCCTGCTGGACCTGCTGGCCAACCCCGAGGGCGCCTGGTACTTCATCGCCGGCCTCGCCCTCTACCTCATGCACCGCTTCGGCCAGGACCTGCTCCTGTGGGGCATCCTCGGCATGGCCTGGCTGATGGGCCAGCGGGAGCTGGGAATGCGCGTCGACGAGGTCGAACACGTGTCGAGCTGGCGGGGGGCGGTGCTGATCTTCACCCTGTTCCTGCTGCTGATGGTGGCGGTGGCCCTGGGCCGCACCGACCGCGTCCGGTGGCGCTGGCTGGTGACGGCGGGAAGCCTGACGTACCCCCTCTACCTCATGCACTACGCGGCCGGTACGGCGGTCATCAGCCGCCTGCACGACGAGCTGGACGCCCGGCTCCTGGTGGCGGCGGTGACCGCCGGTTTCCTGGTGCTGAGCTGGGCGGTGCACCGGTGGGTGGAGCGGCCGCTGGCGGGGGCGGTGAAGCGGGGGCTGGAGACGGCGTTCGCCCGGATGCGAAGCTGACCGGGCGGGGCGGCGGGCCGGGAGCGGCGGTCCGGGCGCGGAGGCCGCACGGGAAGTTCACGCGTCGTGGCGGCGCCGCACGGCCCACGCCGTCGGGAGCCGTGCGGCGCCGTCGTCGGCTCCTCACGGTGCACGGTCGAGGTCGGGCGACTCCCGCCCGACGACCCTCATGCGCGTACGGCCCGGACCGTCGTCGCGCCTCCCGGCAGAACGGGCCGCGGCAGGCGCGCGCAGCGGGCGCCGAAGGCCGTCAGGAACGCGGTGGGCAGGAAGACCGCGTCGCACGCGATCATGGCCAGCGAGAAGAACGGGATACCGAGGAGCACCGCGATACCCGCGTGCTCGAGGATCATGACGACCAGCAGCACGTTCTTGATCCTGCGGTTGGCGAGGGTGACGGGGAAGGTCACCTGCACCATGACCGTTCCGTAGCTCAACAGCAGGACCGCCAGTGTGTGGGACGCGAGGAGCGCGGAGAGCGTGGGCCAGGGCGCGAAGTACTCCAGGTTCAGCGCGTAGTACAGGGCGCTGCCGTCCTGCCACCGTGTGCCCTGGACCTTGTACCAGCCGGATGTGGCGTAGATCAGGCAGACCTGGACGGCGATCGTCAGCATCGCGGCGTTGTGCAGCATGGCCGCGGCCGCGTCCAGCACCGCGCGGCCCTCGGACCCGGGGAACCGGCGCCCGACGGCGTACCACAGTCCCTGAGCACCCCAGAGGGTCCACAGGACCAGCGGCCAGCCCGTCTCCATTCCGAACGCCACCAGCAGGAACAGCCCGGTGGCCGACCAGAGGACGACTCCGGTGCGGTCGGTGGGGGAGGAGCCCCTGCGGTTCCGTCGGCGCGCGTCCAGGGACCAGACCTGCGCGCAACGGGTGAAGACCAGGTAGATCACCATGATGCGCAGGACGTTGTCGCCGCCGTCACCCACCAGCGAGTTGCGGCTCTCCAACGACACCATCCCCACCATGAGCAGCACGGACGTGGTCCTGGTGCGCCAGCCCACCAGGACCGCGAGCGCCGAGGCGATGGTCAGGGTGTAGACGATCTCGAACCAGGCGCGCCCGTCGGTCCAGTACAGGACGCTGAAAGAGCCGTCCAGGCGCCCCAGTTCGAGCGCCATGTCGTGCGACAGGGGGCTGCGGTCGCCGTACAGCACCCGTCGGTTGGGCCACTCGCGGAGCAGGAAGGCGGCGATGGCCACGGCCAGGCCGATGCGGAAGACGGCGGCCTGGTAGGGCGCGCGAGTGCCGCACACGTAGTGTCCGAACCGGGCGGAGGCCTCACGGACGCGCTCCGTGAGCGGCCGGCGAATCGCCTCGGAACGGGGCGGCGAAGGTGTTGCGGTGGTCAACTCACAGTCCCCTGTAGTCCTGGTCGGTCACCGGCCACCACGGAAAGACCCGGTAGGCGGTGGTGTCGGACGCCTTTTCCGAACTCCACGACGGGGGCGGCACCATCATGTACCGGCCCGCGAACTGCACACCCGTGATCCGCTCGCCCTGCCACCGGCGGCCGAGCCGCTGGAGCGCGATGCGTTTGAGGTACTCGTCCGCCAGGACTCCACGGGCGCCCTTGGGCCGGTTGTCCCGGTCGTGCCAGGATTCGGCGCCGTCCCAGGCGGTGCGGAGCATGTTCTGCGTCACATGGCTGGGCGCCGGATCGCCCTTGATCGCTGCCACGTCCTGCGCGGTGAGGTTGATCCATCCCGAGACGTGGCCGGTTCCGCCGGCGTCGATGGTCCGCAGGCGTACGCCGACGGAGTCGTTGCGCTGCTTCGGATTGGGGGCGAAGAGCTTCCAGTCCTGTCCGAACTGGGGGCGGACGAAGGAGTCGATCGTCTTCTGGTGGTGGGCCGTGAGGGCATTGGTCGGGGCCAGGATCAGAAAGATCAGGACCACGTGGGCCAGCAGGGCTCCGGCCAGCAGGAGCGCGGTCGTGGCCAGGGCGCCGACCGATACACGTGACCATCCGCGGTGGATCCCGTCGCCCGTCGCAGGCGCCGGTCCGCCGCCGTCGGAGGGGTGCGCCCCGATGGTCTCCGGCTCCGGCGCCGGGACGACACCGCCCAGATCCGGTCGCGGGGGAGGCAGGCACTGAGCCGTGGGAGCCGCGCTCGTCGAACGTCCGGCGGTGGATTCACTGGGGGGTTTCATCATGTTCCTTCTGGTCTGCGGCTCGTGTGGTGAGGATGGCTCACCACACGAGCCGCACGCCTGACGCCTCACTCGTGAATCCGAGGGAGACGTCAGGTGGCAACGGGCGATCTCGACGACGGGCACCGGCCGTTTCAGCGACCGCTCTTTCGCTCACTCGTCGACGTCGAAGTCACCGTTCTCGATGTGCTTCGCGGCGGAGCCCCGCCCTCAGGTCGCAGAGTGAGCGGGGCCTTGGCGTGCGGCGAAAGCCGGGCTGTAGCCGGTGGGCCCGTCAGGAAGCGGCTGTCTCAGCGGCCGTTGCCGTTGCCGTTCCAGTTCCAGTTCCCGTTCCCGTTGGCGTTCCCGTTGGCGTTGCCGTTGGCGTTGCCGTTGGCGTTGCCGTTGGCGTTGCCGTTGTTGCCGTTGTTGCCGTTGTTGCCGTTGTTGCCGTTGTTCCCGTTGTTCCCGTTGTTCCCGTTGTTGCCGTTGTTGCCGTCAGTCCCGCCCGTCAGTCCGATGAGCCCGGTCGTGAGGCCGATGGGACCGATGAGGGCCTGGTTGAGCGCCACGTTCTGCGTGCAGTAGCCGAACGTGCCGCCCTTGCAGCCGTAGACGAGGTCGTACTTGCTCGCCTCGTCCTTGTCGTCGTAACGCCTCTTCTCGTCCCCGTGGTCGTGCGTCGGGGACACGGTGCTCTTCTGGGCGTGCGACGCCCAGGGGCGCTCCCAGCCGAGTGCCTGGGACGCGGTGACCGTGCCCAGTGAGACGGCGAGGACCGAAGTCCCCACCATGAAGGCTCGAATGGCCCGCATGACGTTCCTCTCCATCTTCTCCGTGCGGGGATTATGGGACCCCGCGTGTTCAAGCGGAAAGTAGAGCAATGTTGGACCAGGGAAATCAATCGATGTGGCCGTGGTGCGTCCATAATCGGATTCAAATGCATCCAAGAGGCGGCTTCTCGTCGCATTTGCCGACCGTTTTTCTCGTCGGTTGCGCCAAATGATGAATCCCATTGACTCACTGTTCGTCAAACAGGAGATCGAACAGGTGGCGGTGTCGATCGAGGTCGTCGATCCCGGAGCCTCGTCCGTACGGACGCCGCGGCAGGGGCGCCGGCGGTGGGCCGCCGATCATGTGGGGTGCCACTGCGCGGGGGCGGGGTGGTGGCACGAGATCGCCATAGGTGGCGGTGGGTCGGGCGGCGGCGGGCGCTACGGTACATGTCGATCGGGACCACGCACGCGGACGCGTGCAACCGCGTGGTGCGTGTGTGGGGACAACGGGGACAACGGGGAGACGTGCATGGCGTGGGAAGAGTGGGAGCAGCTGAAGAGCGCGGCGGCCGAGCGGCACGGGACGCAGATGCAGCTGAACCACGTGCCGCTGGATCCGGGTGGGAGCAGTGGCGGCACGCTGGTGTCGAACAAGCCCGCCTGGTCCAAGGCGGGTCGGGACGTCGGTTCGCTCCGTGACGACATCGGCAAGGCCATGACGAAACTGACGGATGGTCAGCAGGGTCTGGGTGAGGACGCCGGCTGCCTGACGGCGGCGGCGCAGAAGGACGTCCACACGTCCTGGGAGACGTACGTCAAGAAGGTGAGCGGGCGCTGCGGGAAGCTCTCCGGTCTGTTGGAGAAGGCGGGCAACGACCAGCTGAAGACCGATGAGGCGATCGAGGCCGAGATCGGCAATCTGAAGGTGGAGTACGGGGACACCCCGACTGTCGGCGGCAAGGGCTGAGGGAGGTAACGAGACGTCATGGACCTTGCGACGCTGAAAGCCCTCAAGCCCACCGAGTACTCGGAGGCGGCCGACGGATACCGCAACACCTCGGACATGGCGAGCGCGGCCAAGGACCGCGTCGAGAACCAGATCGCCGTGGCCATGAGGAACTCCCTGAAGGGCGAGGCGGCGACGGCGGCGATCGGGCAACTGGGGGAGCTCGGCAAGAACTTCCACTACATCCAGGTCGAGTGCGGTCTGGTGAGCGCCGCGCTGGAGGCGTTCTCCTGGGAGATGGCGGCCGCCAAGTCCAAGCTCGACGCGGCCCTCGAAGGCGCGCGGGCCGCGAAGCTCACGGTGAACGCCGACGGGTCCATCACCTATCCGGCCGGTGGAGAGAAGGACGCCGACGGCAAGATTCCCGACGGCGGCACGGTGAGCGGTCTGACGGACGGCACCGCCGCGGCGATCGGCCGCCAGTCGGCCAACCTCGACCCCAACCCCAACCACCGCCTCGCCCAGGACTACGCCGACCAGATCGCCGCGGCGCTCAAGGAGGCGACGGAGGCCGACGAGAAGTGGGCGCCGAAGCTGCGCGCGCTCAAGGCGGACGACGACCTGACCGTCTCCGACGGCGACTGGTCCGACGCGGCCTCGGACACGAGCGGCGTCAAGGACGCGGGCAAGAAGTACCTCGACTCCCTGCCCCAGCCGCCCAAGGACGGCCTCCCGGCGAGCAACGCGGCATGGTGGAAGGGCCTCGACGCGGAGCAGCAGGCGGCATGGATCTCCATGCGCCCCGACGCCGTGGGAGCCCTGGACGGCCTGCCGGCCACGGTTCGGGACGAAGCGAACCGCATCGTGTTCGACGAGACGCGCGGCAAGATGCAGACCGAGCTGAACTCGATCCCCAAACCACCCCTCAACGAGTGGACCTGGATCACCGCGGGGGGCTACCCGTCCAAGGTCCACACCGACGAGTGGATGGACTGGCACCGGCAGTACGGGGACCGGTACGAGCACCTGACGAAGTCCCTCAAGGGCATGCAGGCCATTCAGAACCGATTCGACGCGACAGGAACCGGTGGGCTGCCGGAGGCGTACCTGCTGGGGTTCAGCGCCGACAAGGACGGCCGTGCGATCGTCGCCAACGGAAACCCGGACACCGCGGATCACCGGGCGGTCTACGTTCCGGGAACGACGGCGGAACTGGGAAAGGTCAGCGGCGACATCAACCGGATGACGGACCTGTGGCGCGTGGCCAACACCGAGGCGCATGGTCAGTCGGTCTCCACGATCACCTGGCTCGGTTACGACGCACCCGACGACGTCGTCAAGGACGCGCCGTTCGAGCACTACGCATACGACGGGGCTCCCGCGTTCCGCTCTTTCATGGACGGGTTGGACGCGTCGCATTCCGGCGACTCCGCGGGGCACACCACCGTGATCGCCCACTCGTATGGAACGACCCTCGTCGGTGCCGCGGCCGAGACCGGACATCTCAACGCCGACGATCTTGTCTTCGCAGGCAGCCCTGGTGTCAAGGTGTCAGGCGCCGACGAGCTGGACGTCCCCAAGGGACATGTGTGGAACGAGGAGGCCGACGGCGACGTGGTTCCCGACCTCGGCCGCTGGGGCCATGGTGGTGACGGCTTCATCATCCCCAGCGATCCGGAGTTCGGCGCCAACCAGATGACCACGGACACCGAAGGGCACAGCGGGTACTGGGACACGGGCTCGGACAGCCTGCGCAACCAAGCGCTCGTCATGGTCGGGAAGGGGGACGACGTCCAGCTGAAGCCGCCCCCGGACCCCTGGGCGCACGTGAAGTAGGAAGCACGGTTCGCCCGACCAGAAGACCGGCCCGTGGCCCGGATCGATCAAGCGAGGCCCTCGACGTGAAGACCAAACTGGGCGCGATCGCGCTCACCCTGCCCATTGCCCTTGCGACCCTCACCGGATGCAGCATGACCGACAGCAAGAGTTCCGACGACATTCCGTCCTCCGGCATCAGCACTTCGAGGGACGCCGCCAAGGATGCTCAGGATGTGTCCAGCGAGCTGTACAACCTGATCGGAATCAAAGGAAAGGCTTCCGACACAGGACCAGGAGTCAAGGAGTGCGGAAAGAAGGATCCGGACAAGTACTTCCAGATTTTCCACTCCTGGTCCTTCACCCCGGCTTCCTCCGAGGATCTCGAGGGATCCATGGAGCGACTGAAGGGCGATCTGGCCAAGAACGGCTGGGAGATCGTCAACTACGGACCGGACAACAGCCGGAACAAGAACCTCGGTCTCACGGCCGACAACGACACCAAGAAGTTCAGCGTCGACATCAGCCACCGAGCCAAAGACAATCCGCCGAACCTCAACTTCTTCGTCGTGTCCGGTTGTTACCAGGTTCCGGACGGCCAGGAGATCGAGCAGTTCTGAGAGGAGCCACTCAGCGCGGCGAGACCGTCCCCGCCCCCGGCAGGCGTCGTCGCGCCAGAGCCAGAGCCGGGGGCCGGCCCGTCACTCCTCCTCGAAGATCTCCTCGACTACCGGGGCGGTGACGGCGCGGGTCACCCGGTGGCGGAGGAGCTCGGAGTCGGTGCAGTCCATGACGCGTCCTCGGACGTCCTCGGAGACGTCGAGGCCCCGTTGTTCCAGGATGACGAGGATGCCCTCAGCGCCACTCTGAGCCCGGATTTCCTCGAAAATGTACGACGTGTAGAAGGAAAGGTCCACGGCCACCGGGTTTCTCCAGAGAGGCTTGGACGGGCGGTTTCCCAGGCCCTGTGCAGTGAGTTCGACGATGGGGTCCGCGATGTCTTCGAATGCGTCCCGCAATGCTGTGGACAGTGCCTTCACTATCACATCCACGACCGGGTCGGTGGCGTGTGTGATGGCCGCCGGGCCAGGACCAGGTCGGCGCGGGCTTCCTCCGGATCGGTGATCACCGACATGTTGCGGGCCGACGGCCGCAGGGTGAGGGTGGGCAGTTGAGGCGGTCCGCTGTGCACAGCCCGCCCGGCCCACTTGGCGGTGGCGTGGTCCTGGCAGACGACCAGGAGAGCCGTGGGCAGTCGGCTCCCGCCATGGAACGGCGAGGCTCCGCACGGTGGCGGACACCTCTCTCGGCGTGAACGGGTGGACGGTGCCGAACACGTACCGTGCCACTCCGGCTTTCGTGCGCAGCCCCGCCCGGTGCAGTGCCGCCAGGTTCGGGTCGGCCCCGGCGACCGTCGCGTTCGGATGGGACCCGAGTGGTGTCACCAGACCCGACCGCCCGGCCCGGCCGAGGTGCCCCTCCCCGGACGGCTCCCGCGCCCAGGTGGCGGTCCTTGTTTGACCTGCGTCACGTCCGGGGTATTCTCTCCGGCTCGATTGGCCAGGCCCCTGCCCCATATGGCAGACTGACCGAGTTGCTCGGCCGAGTGTTGATGCTGCGCGCCTCCCGCCGGGAGGACCGGAAGCGAGTCCCACAGTACTCGTCGCCCCAACTGCCTCACGGCAGCGCTGGGGCGGACGTACGGGAATCTTCCGGGAAGCGTGGGCGCGACACCGACCAGGCACCCGGTGGGCCTTCCGCCCTCGGTCTGCGGTTCCGGTAGGGCCGTGTGCATTCCCCGCAGGGATGTTCGAACGTGAGGACATCCGTGTCAGCGGGAGCGCGACACGCCCGACCGCGTGGGTCGGAGGAAACGGTAAGGGGCCGACCAGGTCCAGAGCGTTAGAAGAGACAGGACTACTGAGTAGCCATGGCGGGACAGAAGATCCGCATCCGGCTCAAGGCCTACGACCACGAGGTCATCGACAGCTCGGCGAAGAAGATCGTCGAGACGGTGACGCGTACTGGTGCGTCGGTCGCGGGCCCGGTGCCGCTGCCCACTGAGAAGAACGTGTACTGCGTCATCAAGTCGCCGCACAAGTACAAGGACTCGCGCGAGCACTTCGAGATGCGCACGCACAAGCGCCTGATCGACATCCTCGACCCGACCCCCAAGACCGTTGACTCTCTGATGCGACTCGACCTCCCGGCCGGTGTCGACATCGAGATCAAGCTCTGAGGCCGGTGATCTGAAGATGACCAAGCAGATCAAGGGCATCCTGGGCGAGAAGCTCGGCATGACGCAGGTGTGGGACGAGAACAACCGTGTTGTTCCGGTCACCGTCGTCAAGGCCGGCCCCAACGTCGTCACCCAGGTGCGTACGAACGACGCCGACGGCTACGAGTCGGTGCAGATCGCCTTCGGCGAGATCGACCCGCGCAAGGTGAACAAGCCCCTCAAGGGCCACTTCGCCAAGGCCGACGTCACTCCCCGCCGCCACCTCGTCGAGATCCGTACCGCCGACGCCGGCGAGTACACCCTCGGCCAGGAGATCACCGCCGAGGTGTTCGAGGCCGGCATCAAGGTCGACGTGACCGGCAAGAGCAAGGGCAAGGGCTTCGCCGGTGTCATGAAGCGTCACAACTTCAAGGGCCTCGGCGCCGGACACGGCACCCAGCGCAAGCACCGCTCCCCCGGTTCCATCGGTGGCTGTGCCACCCCGGGCCGCGTGTTCAAGGGCCTCCGCATGGCGGGTCGCATGGGCAACGAGCGGGTCACCACCCAGAACCTGACCGTCCACGCCGTTGACGCGGAGAAGGGTCTGCTGCTCATCAAGGGCGCGGTTCCCGGTCCGAACGGCGGCCTCGTCCTGGTCCGCACCGCGGCCAAGGGGGCCTGAGGTAACCGATGAGCACTGTTGACATCCTTTCGCCTGCCGGCGAGAAGACCGGTAGCGTCGAGCTCCCCGCGGAGATCTTCGGCGTGGAGAAGGTCAGCATCCCGCTGATCCACCAGGTCGTCGTCGCGCAGAACGCCGCTGCCCGTCAGGGCACGCACAAGACCAAGCGCCGCGGCGAAGTCCGCGGTGGCGGCAAGAAGCCGTACCGCCAGAAGGGCACCGGCCGCGCCCGTCAGGGTTCGACCCGCGCGCCGCAGTTCGCCGGTGGTGGCGTCGTGCACGGTCCCGTGCCGCGTGACTACTCGCAGCGGACCCCGAAGAAGATGAAGGCCGCGGCCCTGCGCCACGCCCTCACCGACCGGGCCCGCCACAACCGCATCCACGTCGTCACCGGCGTGATCGAGGGCGACGCCCCGTCCACGAAGTCCGCCCGGACGCTGTTCGGCAAGATCTCGGAGCGCAAGAACCTGCTCCTGGTCGTCGACCGCGCCGACGAGGCCGCGTGGCTGTCCGCCCGCAACCTGCCCCAGGTGCACATCCTGGAGCCGGGCCAGCTGAACACGTACGACGTGATCGTCTCGGACGACGTGGTCTTCACCCAGGCCGCTCTTGAGTCCTTCGTGTCCGGCCCGAACAAGGCCAACGACACCGAAGGGAGTGACGCCTGATGGCTACGCGTCACCCGAGCATCGCCCCCAAGGCGGCCAAGGCCGCCAAGGCCGCGCGCGTCGCCAAGGCGAAGCGCCACGAGGCCGAGGGCAAGAACACCGTCGTCACCGCGCCCAGCAAGGCGTACACGGACCCCCGTGACGTGCTGCTGAAGCCGGTCGTGTCGGAGAAGAGCTACGCGCTCCTCGACGAGAACAAGTACACGTTCATCGTCGACCCGAACGCCAACAAGACCCAGATCAAGCAGGCCGTCCAGGCGGTCTTCTCGGTCAAGGTCACCGGGGTCAACACGATCAACCGCCAGGGCAAGCGCAAGCGCACCAAGACCGGTTTCGGTCAGCGCGCTTCCACCAAGCGCGCGATCGTGACCCTCGCTGAGGGCGACCGTATCGACATCTTCGGCGGTCCGACCGCGTAAGCGGGTCGGATCGTCCGATATCGGACGAGGACTGAGAAATGGGAATCCGCAAGTACAAGCCGACTACGCCGGGCCGTCGTGGCTCCAGCGTCGCCGACTTCGTCGAGGTCACGCGGTCCACGCCGGAGAAGTCGCTGGTCCGCCCGCTGCACAGCAAGGGCGGCCGTAACAACGCCGGTCGTGTGACCGTTCGCCACCAGGGTGGCGGACACAAGCGCGCCTACCGAGTGATCGACTTCCGTCGTCACGACAAGGACGGCGTGCCGGCGAAGGTCGCGCACATCGAGTACGACCCCAACCGCACCGCGCGCATCGCGCTGCTGCACTACGCGGACGGCGAGAAGCGCTACATCCTCGCCC
The DNA here is from genome assembly GCF_040682975.1 of Streptomyces sp. NPDC051051. Taxonomy (NCBI): domain Bacteria; kingdom Bacillati; phylum Actinomycetota; class Actinomycetes; order Kitasatosporales; family Streptomycetaceae; genus Streptomyces; species Streptomyces sp. NPDC051051. The sequence goes on along the minus strand of NZ_JBFBCB010000024.1, from coordinate 12,490 downwards.
CGCGCAACCTGCAGCAGGGTGACCGCGTCGAGAACGGTGCCGGGGCCGACATCAAGCCGGGCAACAACCTGGCGCTCCGCAACATCCCGGTCGGTACCACGATCCACGCGATCGAGATCCGTCCCGGTGGCGGCGCCAAGTTCGCCCGCTCCGCCGGTGCCTCCGTGCAGCTGCTCGCGAAGGAGGGCACCATGGCCCACCTCCGCATGCCCTCCGGTGAGATCCGCCTGGTCGACCAGCGCTGCCGCGCCACGGTCGGCGAGGTCGGCAACGCCGAGCAGAGCAACATCAACTGGGGCAAGGCCGGTCGCAAGCGCTGGCTGGGCGTCCGCCCGACCGTTCGCGGTGTGGCGATGAACCCGGTCGACCACCCCCACGGTGGTGGTGAGGGCAAGACCTCCGGTGGTCGCCACCCGGTCAGCCCCTGGGGTCAGAAGGAGGGTCGTACTCGTTCGCCGAAGAAGGCTTCGAACAAGTACATCGTCCGCCGCCGCAAGACGAACAAGAAGCGCTAGGAGCGGGTTTAGATGCCGCGTAGTCTCAAGAAGGGGCCCTTCGTCGACGACCACCTGATCAAGAAGGTGGACGTACAGAACGAGGCAGGCACCAAGAACGTCATCAAGACCTGGTCCCGTCGCTCGATGATCACCCCCAGCATGCTGGGTCACACGATCGCGGTGCACAACGGCAAGACCCACATTCCGGTGTTCGTCACCGAGTCGATGGTCGGCCACAAGCTCGGCGAGTTCTCGCCGACGCGCACCTTCCGGGGTCACGTCAAGGACGACCGGAAGTCGAAGCGCCGCTAAGGCGGGGTGGAATGACCATGACAGACACTGGAAGGACAACCATGGAAGCCAGGGCCCAGGCGCGGTACATCCGCGTCACGCCCATGAAGGCCCGCCGCGTGGTGGACCTCATCCGTGGCATGGACGCCACGGAGGCTCAGGCGGTCCTGCGTTTCGCCCCGCAGGCCGCGAGCGTGCCGGTCGGCAAGGTGCTGGACAGCGCCATCGCCAACGCCGCGCACAACTACGACCACACCGATGTCGACAGCCTCTTCATCTCCGAGGCCTACGTCGATGAGGGCCCGACCCTGAAGCGGTTCCGTCCGCGTGCCCAGGGCCGCGCCTACCGGATCCGCAAGCGGACCAGCCACATCACCGTGGTCGTCAGCAGCAAGGAAGGAACCCGGTAATGGGCCAGAAGGTTAACCCGCATGGGTTCCGGCTCGGCATCACCACGGACTTCAAGTCCCGCTGGTACGCCGACAAGCTGTACAAGGACTACGTCAAGGAAGACGTCGCCATCCGTCGGATGATGACGTCCGGCATGGAGCGCGCCGGCATCTCGAAGGTGGAGATCGAGCGCACCCGTGACCGCGTGCGTGTGGACATCCACACCGCTCGTCCGGGCATCGTCATCGGCCGCCGTGGCGCCGAGGCCGACCGCATCCGCGGCGACCTCGAGAAGCTCACGGGCAAGCAGGTCCAGCTGAACATCCTCGAGGTCAAGAACCCCGAGACGGATGCCCAGCTGGTCGCTCAGGCCGTCGCCGAGCAGCTCTCCTCCCGCGTCTCCTTCCGCCGCGCCATGCGTAAGAGCATGCAGTCGGCGATGAAGGCCGGCGCCAAGGGCATCAAGATCCAGTGCGGTGGCCGCCTCGGTGGCGCCGAGATGTCCCGCTCGGAGTTCTACCGCGAGGGCCGTGTGCCCCTGCACACGCTCCGCGCGAACGTGGACTACGGCTTCTTCGAGGCCAAGACGACCTTCGGCCGCATCGGTGTGAAGGTCTGGATCTACAAGGGCGACGTCAAGAACATCGCCGAGGTCCGTGCCGAGAACGCCGCTGCCCGCGCCGGCAACCGCCCGGCCCGTGGCGGCGGCGGCGCCGACCGCCCGGCCCGTGGTGGCCGTGGTGGCGGTGGCGAGCGGCGCGGTCGCAAGCCGCAGCAGGCTGCCGGTGCCGAGGCCCCCAAGGCCGAGGCCCCCGCCGCCGCTCCGGCTGAGAGCACCGGAACGGAGGCCTGACCGACATGCTGATCCCCCGTAGGGTCAAGCACCGCAAGCAGCACCACCCGAAGCGCCGTGGTCAGGCCAAGGGTGGTACGACGGTCGCGTTCGGCGAGTACGGCATCCAGGCCCTCACGCCGGCGTACGTGACCAACCGCCAGATCGAGGCGGCTCGTATCGCGATGACCCGCCACATCAAGCGTGGCGGCAAGGTCTGGATCAACATCTACCCGGACCGCCCGCTCACGAAGAAGCCCGCCGAGACCCGCATGGGTTCCGGTAAGGGTTCGCCCGAGTGGTGGATCGCGAACGTGCACCCGGGTCGGGTCATGTTCGAGCTGTCCTACCCCAACGAGAAGATCGCCCGTGAGGCCCTCACTCGCGCAGCCCACAAGCTGCCGATGAAGTGCCGGATCGTCAAGCGCGAGGCAGGTGAAGCGTGATGTCGGCCGGTACCAAGGCGTCCGAGCTGCGCGAACTGGGTGACGAGGAGCTTCTCGCGAAGCTCCGCGAAGCCAAGGAAGAGCTGTTCAACCTCCGCTTCCAGGCGGCGACCGGTCAGCTCGAGAACCACGGTCGGCTGAAGGCCGTCCGCAAGGACATCGCGCGGATCTACACCCTGATGCGTGAGCGCGAGCTGGGCATCGAGACGGTGGAGAGCGCCTGATGAGTGAGAACAACGTGACTGAGCAGACTGCAGAGGCCCGCGGCTTCCGCAAGACCCGTGAGGGTCTCGTCGTCAGCGACAAGATGGACAAGACCGTCGTCGTCGCCGTCGAGGACCGCGTCAAGCACGCGCTGTACGGCAAGGTCATCCGCCGTACCAACAAGCTCAAGGCCCACGACGAGCAGAACGCCGCGGGCGTCGGCGACCGCGTCCTCCTCATGGAGACGCGTCCGCTGTCCGCGACGAAGCGCTGGCGCGTCGTCGAGATCCTCGAGAAGGCCAAGTAGGTAGTTCCCGCAAGGGAACTCCCACCAGTACGCCTGCGGGCAACCCCGCAGGACGGTTCCGCCAGGCTCGGCAGGGGCCCCACCTCGTGAAGAGGCGGCCCCTGCCGGGAACCGGCAGACAAACAGGAGATAGACGTGATCCAGCAGGAGTCGCGACTGCGTGTCGCCGACAACACTGGTGCGAAGGAGATCCTTTGCATCCGTGTGCTCGGTGGCTCCGGTCGCCGCTACGCGGGCATCGGTGACGTCATCGTCGCCACCGTCAAGGACGCGATCCCCGGTGGCAACGTGAAGAAGGGTGACGTCGTCAAGGCGGTCATCGTTCGCACCGTCAAGGAGCGCCGCCGTCCGGACGGCTCGTACATCCGCTTCGACGAGAACGCCGCCGTCATTCTGAAGAACGACGGCGACCCTCGCGGCACCCGTATCTTCGGCCCGGTCGGCCGTGAGCTGCGCGAGAAGAAGTTCATGAAGATCATCTCGCTCGCGCCGGAGGTGCTGTAAGCATGAAGATCAAGAAGGGCGACCTGGTCCAGGTCATCACCGGTAAGGACAAGGGCAAGCAGGGCAAGGTCATCGCGGCCTTCCCCCGCGAGGACCGCGTCCTGGTCGAGGGTGTCAACCGGGTCAAGAAGCACACCAAGGCCGGCCCGACCGCCAGCGGTTCCCAGGCCGGCGGCATCGTGACCACCGAGGCCCCGATCCACGTGTCCAACGTTCAGCTGGTCGTGGAGAAGGACGGCAACAAGGTCGTCACGCGTGTCGGTTACCGCTTCGACGACGAGGGCAACAAGATCCGCGTTGCCAAGCGGACGGGTGAGGACATCTGATGGCTACCACCACCACTCCGCGTCTGAAGACGAAGTACCGCGAGGAGATCGCGGGCAAGCTGCGTGAAGAGTTCTCCTACGAGAACGTCATGCAGATCCCCGGCCTCGTCAAGATTGTGGTCAACATGGGTGTGGGCGACGCCGCCCGCGACTCCAAGCTGATCGAGGGCGCGATCCGCGACCTCACCACGATCACCGGTCAGAAGCCGGCCGTCACCAAGGCCCGCAAGTCCATCGCGCAGTTCAAGCTGCGCGAGGGTCAGCCGATCGGTGCTCACGTCACGCTCCGTGGCGACCGCATGTGGGAGTTCCTGGACCGCACCCTGTCGCTGGCGCTTCCGCGCATCCGCGACTTCCGCGGCCTGTCCCCCAAGCAGTTCGACGGCCGTGGCAACTACACCTTCGGTCTCACGGAGCAGGTCATGTTCCACGAGATCGACCAGGACAAGATCGACCGCGTCCGGGGTATGGACATCACCGTGGTCACCACGGCGACCAACGACGCTGAGGGCCGTGCGCTCCTTCGTCACCTCGGCTTCCCCTTCAAGGAGGCGTGAGCGAGATGGCGAAGAAGGCTCTGATTGCCAAGGCTGCTCGTAAGCCCAAGTTCGGAGTACGCGGCTACACGCGCTGCCAGCGCTGCGGCCGTCCGCACTCCGTGTACCGCAAGTTCGGCCTCTGCCGCGTGTGCCTTCGTGAGATGGCTCACCGTGGCGAGCTGCCGGGCGTGACCAAGAGCTCCTGGTAATCCCCGTACTTCGGGATTCCTGAGCTCTCGGTAAGTAAAGGGCAGTGTCAGGTGCCCACCCCTTCATGCCGTAGGCTGGGAGGGTTGGGCGCCTGACGCCCGTACGACTTACTACGCCGTAGGTCCACCGCGCCGCACCCGTCCCGTCTCGGATCGGGGAGAGGGATGGCGCACCAGGAAACCCCGGCGAGAGAGGCCACAGGCCAACTCATGACCATGACTGATCCGATCGCAGACATGCTGACGCGTCTGCGGAACGCGAACTCGGCGTACCACGACTCCGTGACGATGCCGGCATCGAAGATCAAGTCTCACATCGCGGAGATCCTCCAGCAGGAGGGCTTCATCACGGGCTGGAAGATCGAGGACGCCGAGGTGGGCAAGAACCTCACCCTCGAGCTGAAGTTCGGTCCGAACCGTGAGCGCTCCATCGCGGGCATCAAGCGGATCTCCAAGCCCGGTCTCCGGGTTTACGCGAAGTCCACCTCCCTGCCCAAGGTGCTGGGCGGCCTCGGCGTGGCGATCATCTCCACGTCGCACGGTCTCCTCACCGACAAGCAGGCCGGCAAGAAGGGCGTAGGCGGAGAAGTTCTCGCCTACGTCTGGTAGCGGAAGGGAACGGAGGAAACAGCTATGTCGCGCATTGGCAAGCTCCCTATCACGGTTCCCGCCGGCGTGGACGTCACCATCGACGGCCAGACGGTCTCGGTCAAGGGCCCCAAGGGCTCGCTGACCCACACCGTCGTCGCGCCGATCGAGATCGCCAAGGGTGAGGACGGCGTTCTGAACGTCACCCGCCCCAACGACGAGCGTCAGAGCAAGGCCCTGCACGGCCTGTCCCGCACGCTGGTGGCGAACATGATCACCGGCGTGACCCAGGGTTACGTGAAGAAGCTCGAGATCAGTGGTGTCGGTTACCGCGTGACCGCGAAGGGCTCGAACCTCGAGTTCGCGCTCGGTTACAGCCACCCGATCACCGTCGAGGCGCCCGAGGGAATCACCTTCAAGGTGGAGACCCCGACCCGCTTCCAGGTCGAGGGCATCGACAAGCAGAAGGTCGGCGAGGTTGCGGCCAACATCCGCAAGCTGCGCAAGCCCGACCCGTACAAGGCCAAGGGTGTCAAGTACGAGGGCGAAGTCATCCGCCGCAAGGTCGGAAAGGCGGGTAAGTAAGCCATGGCATACGGGCAGAAGATCCTGAAGGGCGACGCCTACAAGCGCGCCGCGATCAAGCGCCGTCACATCCGGATCCGCAAGCGGATCGCCGGTACGTCGGAGCGCCCCCGTCTGGTCGTAACCCGCTCGAACCGCCACATCGTGGCCCAGGTGATCGACGACCTCAAGGGTCACACCCTTGCGTCGGCGTCCACGCTGGACACCTCGATCCGCGGTGCCGAGGGCGACAAGTCGGCGCAGGCCAAGCAGGTCGGCGCCCTGGTCGCCGAGCGTGCCAAGGCCGCCGGTGTCGAGGCCGTCGTTTTCGACCGTGGTGGTAACCAGTACGCCGGGCGCATTGCCGCTCTGGCGGACGCAGCCCGCGAGGCCGGACTCAAGTTCTGAGTCCTGGTTCCGTAGCTAGCGGAGACAGAGAGAGGTAATTCCAATGGCTGGACCCCAGCGCCGCGGTGGCGGTGCCGGTGGCGGCGAGCGGCGGGACCGGAAGGGCCGTGACGGCGGCGCAGCTGCCGCCGAGAAGACCGCGTACGTTGAGCGCGTCGTCGCGATCAACCGCGTCGCCAAGGTAGTGAAGGGTGGTCGTCGCTTCAGCTTCACCGCGCTGGTCGTGGTGGGCGATGGTGACGGCACCGTCGGTGTCGGTTACGGCAAGGCCAAGGAGGTGCCGGCCGCCATCGCCAAGGGTGTGGAGGAGGCCAAGAAGCACTTCTTCAAGGTCCCCCGTATCCAGGGCACCATCCCGCACCCGATCACGGGTGAGAAGGCGGCGGGTGTCGTCCTGCTCAAGCCGGCGTCCCCCGGTACCGGCGTTATCGCCGGTGGCCCGGTGCGTGCCGTGCTCGAGTGCGCCGGCGTTCACGACATCCTGTCGAAGTCGCTCGGTTCGTCGAACGCGATCAACATCGTGCACGCGACCGTGGAGGCCCTGAAGGGCCTGCAGCGTCCCGAGGAGATCGCGGCCCGCCGCGGTCTGCCCCTCGAGGACGTCGCTCCCGCGGCTCTGCTTCGTGCGCGTGCCGGGGCTGGTGCTGCGTAATGGCTCAGCTCAAGATCACGCAGACGAAGTCGTACATCGGCAGCAAGCAGAACCACCGTGACACCCTGCGTTCGCTCGGGCTCAAGCGCCTGAACGACGTGGTCGTCAAGGAGGACCGCCCCGAGTTCCGCGGAATGGTGCACACCGTCCGCCACCTCGTGACGGTCGAGGAGGTCGACTGATCATGGCGGAGAACAACCCGCTCAAGATCCACAACCTCCGTCCCGCCCCGGGCGCCAAGACCGCCAAGACCCGTGTGGGTCGTGGTGAGGCGTCGAAGGGTAAGACGGCCGGTCGTGGTACCAAGGGCACGAAGGCCCGTTACCAGGTTCCGGAGCGCTTCGAGGGTGGGCAGATGCCCCTCCACATGCGTCTTCCGAAGCTCAAGGGCTTCAAGAACCCGTTCAAGACCGAGTTCCAGGTCGTGAACCTCGACAAGCTGGCGGCGCTGTACCCGGAGGGTGGCGAGGTCACCGTCGAGGGGCTCGTCGCCAAGGGTGCCGTTCGCAAGAACAGCCTCGTCAAGGTGCTCGGCCAGGGCGAGATCTCCGTGGCGCTGCAGGTGACGGTCGACGCCGTCTCCGGCTCTGCCAAGGAGAAGATCACCGCCGCCGGCGGTACCGTCACCGAGCTCGTCTGATTCCATCAGGCGTCTCGATGACTTGAGCGATCCCGACCGGGGATACCCCACAAATGGGGTATCCCCGGTTGGTCGTTCCTAGGGTGGCAGTGTCGCCGGTAAGGTGGCTTGCACTGCCCTCTTTCACAAGGTGCTTCCGATGGGGCACCTTGGGCGGCAGTCGACCGTTACACATGTCGTCGTTCTTATTGGAACCTCAACACCGTCACCCTTGACGCAGACGCGCGGGGGTCGCAGGAGGCACCGTGCTCACCGCGTTCGCCCGGGCGTTCAAGACGCCCGACCTGCGCAAGAAGCTGCTCTTCACGCTCGGCATCATCGTGGTCTACCGGGTCGGCACCCACATCCCGATCCCGGGTGTCGACTACAAGAGCGTCCAGACCTGCGTGGACGAGGCGTCCGGCAACCAGGGCCTCTTCGGTCTGGTCAACATGTTCAGCGGCGGCGCGCTGCTGCAGATCACGATCTTCGCCCTGGGCATCATGCCGTACATCACGGCGAGCATCATCCTTCAGCTGCTGACCGTGGTGATCCCGCGTCTGGAAGCGCTCAAGAAGGAGGGCCAGGCCGGTACGGCGAAGATCACGCAGTACACCCGGTACCTCACCGTGGCACTCGCCATCCTCCAGGGCACCGGCCTGGTGGCCACCGCCCGGAGCGGCGCGCTCTTCTCAGGCTGCTCGGTGGCCGGCCAGATCGTCCCGGACCGCGCGATCTTCACCACCATCACGATGGTCATCTGCATGACCGCCGGTACGGCGATGGTCATGTGGCTCGGCGAGCTGATCACCGACCGCGGCATCGGCAACGGCATGTCGATCCTGATGTTCATCTCGATCGCCGCCACCTTCCCCTCCGCGCTGTGGGCCATCAAGAAGCAGGGCACGCTGGCCGACGGCTGGATCGAGTTCGGCACGGTCATCCTCGTCGGCCTGGTCATGGTCGGCCTGGTGGTCTTCGTCGAGCAGGCCCAGCGCCGCATCCCCGTGCAGTACGCCAAGCGCATGATCGGCCGCCGCTCCTACGGCGGTACGTCGACGTACATCCCGCTGAAGGTGAACCAGGCCGGTGTGATCCCGGTCATCTTCGCCTCGTCGCTGCTCTACATCCCGGCTCTGATCGTGCAGTTCTCCAACTCGCAGGCGGGCTGGGCAACCTGGATCACGCAGAACCTGGCGGACACGGCGGCGCCCGCGCACATCACTCTCTACTTCTTCCTGATCGTCTTCTTCGCCTTCTTCTACGTGGCCATTTCCTTCAACCCCGAGGAAGTCGCCGACAACATGAAGAAGTATGGTGGCTTCATCCCGGGCATCCGGGCTGGCCGACCGACCGCTGAGTACCTGAGCTACGTACTCAACCGGATCACCTGGCCGGGTTCGCTGTATCTGGGGCTGATCGCTCTCGTGCCGACGATGGCGTTGGCTGGTTTCGGGGCAAACCAGAACTTCCCGTTCGGTGGTACCAGCATCCTGATCATCGTGGGTGTGGGTCTCGAGACGGTGAAGCAGATCGAGAGCCAGCTTCAGCAGCGCAATTACGAAGGGTTCCTCCGCTGATGCGTATCGTCCTCGTCGGGCCGCCGGGCGCCGGTAAGGGAACGCAGGCCACTCGCCTAGCCGAGAAGCTGCGCGTACCTCACATCTCCACGGGCGACCTGTTCCGCGCCAACATCAGCCAGCAGACGGAGCTCGGGAAACTCGCGAAGTCCTACATGGACGCCGGCAACCTCGTCCCCGACGAGGTCACCATCGCCATGGCGAAGGACCGCATGGAGCAGCCGGACGCCGAGCGCGGCTTCCTGCTCGACGGTTTCCCGCGCAACGTCTCGCAGGCCGAGGCGCTGGACGAGCTGCTCACCACCGAGGGCATCAAGCTGGACGCGGTACTGGACCTGGAGGCCCCCGAGGAGGAGGTCGTCAAGCGGATCGCCGGCCGGCGCATCTGCCGCAACGACTCCTCGCACGTCTTCCACGTGACGTACAAGAAGCCGTCGAAGGACGGAGTCTGCGACGTCTGCGGCGGGGAGCTGTACCAGCGCGACGACGACTCCGAGGAGACCGTCCGCACGCGGCTCGAGGTCTACCACACGCAGACCGAGCCGATCATCGACTACTACAAGGCGCAGGGCCTGGTCGTGACGATCGAGGCCATGGGCCCGGTCGACGAGGTCACCGGCCGTGCGCTGGCGGCGCTGAAGCGCGAGGACGACGGCCAGTAGGTTCCGTCCCGGTACGGCCGTGGAGTCCTCCGGGACGCCACGGCCGTACTGTTGTGTACGTATGTCATCGACCGACCTGAGTGACGGAGAGCGCAGGCCCCCCATGGTGCAGATCAAGAGCCCCGAGCAGATCGCCAAGATGCGCGCGGCGGGCCTGGTCGTCGCCGCCGTCCACGCGGCGACGCGGGAAGCGGCGGTGCCGGGGGCGACCACGAAGGACCTCGACGAGGTCGCCCGCAAGGTCCTCGCCGAGCACGGCGCGAAGTCGAACTTCCTCGGCTACGGCGGTTTCCCCGCGACCATCTGCACCTCGGTGAACGACGTCGTCGTCCACGGCATCCCCTCCGACGAGGTCGTCCTCAAGGACGGGGACGTCATCTCGATCGACTGCGGCGCGATCGTCGACGGCTGGCACGGCGACGCCGCCTACACGGCCTTCGTCGGCTCCGGCCACGCCCCGGAGCTGATCGAGCTGTCCCGGGTGACCGAGGAGTCGATGTGGGCCGGCATCGCGGCGATGAAGCAGGGCAACCGGCTGGTGGACGTGTCGCGGGCCATCGAGACGTACATCCGTCGTCAGCCGAAGCCGGGCGGCGGACGCTACGGGATCATCGAGGACTACGGCGGCCACGGCATCGGCACCGAGATGCACATGGACCCGCACCTGCTGAACTACGTCGACCGCAAGCGGGGCAAGGGGCCCAAGCTGGTCCCCGGCTTCTGCCTGGCCATCGAGCCGATGGTGTCGCTGGGTACGCCGCGGACGGAGGTCCTCGCGGACGACTGGACCGTCATCACCACGGACGGGACCTGGTCGTCGCACTGGGAGCACTCGGTGGCGTTGACCGAGCAGGGGCCGCTGGTGCTGACCGCGGTGGACGGCGGGAAGGCGAAGCTCGCCGAGCACGGGGTCGTGGCCGCGCCCGACCCGCTGGCCTGAGGGTGCCGGGCGGGGGCTCGAGGTGTCTCGCCCCCGCCGCCCCTTCCCTTCCCGGCCCTTCTTCCCGGCCCGTCTCGGCCCGGGGACCGCTTAAGGATCTCCCGGGATGGGCACACTTCCTCGATTCGTGTTTCCGGGTGCGCTGACGTAGACTGACTCGTCGGCTCTTGTGCACCCGCATGTCTGTATGCGCCCGTAAGGGAAAGCCCAGGAGTCGATCAAGGTAGTCGATTCGAAGGGCGAAGCGTGGCCAAGAAGCAAGGTGCCATCGAGATCGAGGGCACTGTCGTCGAGTCTCTTCCGAACGCCATGTTCAGGGTCGAGCTCCAGAACGGCCACCAGGTCCTGGCGCACATCAGCGGCAAGATGCGCATGCACTACATCCGCATCCTCCCTGACGACCGGGTCGTGGTGGAGTTGTCTCCGTACGACCTGACGCGCGGCCGGATCGTCTACCGGTACAAGTAGATCTTGCCCAGGCCCCGTGCGTTCCCGCCCGGGGTGGCCGGCAACTGACCCGGAGAACCTCACATCCCATGAAGGTCAAGCCGAGCGTCAAGAAGATCTGCGACAAGTGCAGGGTGATCCGCCGTCACGGTCGGGTCATGGTCATCTGCGAGAACCCGCGCCACAAGCAGCGCCAGGGCTGATCGCACACAGATCGCACCCTCTGCATCACGCAGAATCTTCGCGCGACGCGAGCTGAATTGTTCATACGCAGAACCCAGACCTGTGGTCTGACACCCCCGGTTCGGAGGCCGGGGACCCAGTCCGTACCAAATCTTCCCAGGGATCCCGGGGAAGAGGACGGCGGCTGGGAGGCGGTTCTGCGGAAGACCTCCGAAGATCACCAGGAGCCATTGAATGGCACGCGTTTCCGGTGTTGACATCCCGCGCGAAAAGCGCGTGGAGGTCGCCCTCACCTACGTGTTCGGCATCGGCCGGACCCTGTCCCAGGAGACGCTGGCTGCGACCGGCGTCGACCCCGACACCCGCGTTCGCGACCTCTCCGAGGAGCAGCTCGTCGCGATCCGCGAGTACGTGGACGCCAACATCAAGACCGAGGGTGACCTCCGTCGCGAGATCCAGGCCGACATCCGCCGCAAGGTCGAGATCGGCAGCTACCAGGGTCTCCGTCACCGTCGTGGTCTGCCCGTCCGCGGTCAGCGCACCAGCACGAACGCCCGTACCCGCAAGGGCCCGCGTCGCGCCATTGCCGGCAAGAAGAAGCCGGGCAAGAAGTAGTCCTCAGCGGACGCTCATCAGCGGTCTTCGCTGTAGGACCGACCACCTCCCGTAGGAGTAATAGATGCCCCCCAAGGGTCGTCAGGGCGCTGCCAAGAAGGTGCGCCGCAAGGAAAAGAAGAACGTCGCGCACGGCCAGGCGCACATCAAGAGCACGTTCAACAACACGATCGTGTCCATCACGGACCCGGCCGGAAACGTGATCTCGTGGGCCTCCGCCGGCCACGTCGGTTTCAAGGGCTCGCGCAAGTCCACGCCGTTCGCCGCGCAGATGGCCGCCGAGTCGGCCGCCCGTCGCGCGCAGGAGCACGGCATGCGCAAGGTCGACGTCTTCGTCAAGGGCCCGGGCGCCGGTCGTGAGACCGCCATCCGTTCCCTGCAGGCCACGGGCCTCGAGGTCGGCTCCATCCAGGACGTCACCCCGACCCCGCACAACGGTTGCCGTCCGCCGAAGCGCCGCCGCGTCTGACGCACGGTCGTTTGCCGGACTGAGGTTCTCGGGCGGTACGGCTCCTCGGAGTCGTGTCGCCCGTACCCTTGTCTCATATCAGGGCGTCAAATAGCGGGCGCCCCTGACAGAAGGAACGCAACATGCTGATTGCTCAGCGTCCCTCGTTGACCGAAGAGGTCGTCGACGAGTTCCGCTCCCGGTTCGTGATCGAGCCGCTGGAGCCGGGCTTCGGCTAC